>JADDYF010000039.1 GCA_015712185.1 Bacteroidales bacterium | reverse complement strand
CTTTATCATGGGTGCTTTGATCCTGCTTGCCGGAACAGGGGTCAGATTCATTCTGGCAAATTTATTATACTTCCCTCCTGATCTCACGCCGCACCAGTCAGTGGCATATGCAAGAGTTTTTGTCGTAAGATTAATGACGTATTCACCGTTTTTCCTGATGATAGCATAAGAGTGGCGTGAAGGTCTCACGGATATATAACACATTGCCGGCTCGGTACATATCGTGCCGGTCCAGGCGACGGTAATAATGTTATACTCTGATGGTTCAGATCCGCAGCTCACCATCACGGCAGGTACGGGATAAATCATAGTTCCCGGTTTCCAGATCAGTTTACCCATGTATTGATATTTTAGGGAGGAAAGATAATCAATGCTTTAAACGAATTGCTTCAGAAAAAGTTAACGCTGTCAGCCCGAGAAAATTCAATGCAAATCTTGCCAGATTGACACTGCCCGTGTAATGTATTGTGCCAAAATTTCCCGATTCAGTGATCGGCAGAGTATTTGATCTGACTACTGAAAATTTGATGGAATGAACCTGAACAATTTTACTTTAAAGGCACAGGAGTCCGTACAACAGGCTTTTAATATTGCGTCTGCCAAAGGACATCAGGCCATTGAATGCGCCCATCTGCTGAAAGGTATTATGAGTGAGGCAGAAAGCGTTACGGATTTCCTTATGGGAAAGATCGGTGTGGATCCGCGCCTTTTATCGCGCGATATTGACAGGCTGATAGATTCTTACCCCAAAGTATCAGGAGCTGAATCGTATCTTTCTGCAACGGTTTCGGAGGCGGTAAGGAAGGCAAATGATCATGCTGCAAAGATGAAAGACAAATTTGTAACAGCCGAACACCTTTTAATGGGAATTCTGGATACTAACGACAAAGCTTCTGAAGTATTGAAAGATCACGGAGTCACAGCGAAAGCACTTAAAGCAGCGATTGCTGAACTGAGAAAAGGTGCATCTGTGGAAAACCAGACATCGGATGATACATTCAACTCGCTGAACAGATACGCTATAAACCTGAACGACAGAGCACGCTCCGGTAAACTCGATCCTGTAATAGGCAGAGATGATGAGATACGGAGGATACTTCAGATACTTGAAAGACGGACAAAGAACAACCCGCTTATGATTGGCGAACCTGGAGTGGGGAAGACGGCAATAGCTGAGGGTATTGCGCACCGGATCATAAGGGGTGACGTGCCCGAGGATCTGAAGTCAAAAGTGATCTACTCTCTCGACATGGGAGCACTTATTGCAGGCGCTAAATACAAAGGAGAATTTGAAGAGAGGCTTAAATCGGTGGTGAATGAGGTCATTTCGTCAAACGGCGAGATTGTCCTCTTCATCGATGAGATCCATACACTTGTCGGGGCAGGTAAGTCGGAAGGTGCAATGGACGCTGCCAATATACTTAAACCGGCACTGGCGCGAGGTGAACTCAGGGCTATAGGTGCTACAACCCTGAACGAATACCAGAAATATTTTGAGAAGGACAAAGCCCTTGAGCGCCGGTTTCAGGTGGTAATGGTTGATGAGCCTGACAGAGACGACACTATATCAATCCTCAGGGGTATCAGGGAAAAATATGAAGCGCATCACAAGGTGATGATAAGGGATGAAGCTATTGTTGCGGCAGTAGACCTGTCAACCCGATATATTACTGACAGGTTTCTGCCCGACAAAGCCATTGACCTTATTGACGAAGCTGCTGCAAGATTAAGACTCGAAATGAACTCGGTTCCGGAAGAGCTGGACGAGACTGAACGGACCATAACCAGGCTGGAAATTGAAAAGGAAGCCGTACGCAGGGATGGTGACAGGGAAAAAGAGGGCAAAATAGCCAGGGAGCTGGCTGACATGCAGTCACGAAGAAATGAGCTTAAAGCAGCGTGGAAGTCGGAAAAGGAAATGATAGGTAAGGTCCAGGCAAAGAAAGAAGAAGTCGAATCTCTTCGCTTTGAAGCTGAACAGGCGGAGAGAGCAGGAGACTATGGCAGGGTGGCGGAAATCAGGTATGGAAAGATAATCGAGCTTGAGAAAGAGATATCCGGACTGAAGGATCAGATAGAAAAGAAAAGAAGCAAGGGATCGCTTGTGCGGGAAGAGGTCAGATCGGAAGATATCGCCGAGATAGTGTCGAAATGGACAGGAATACCGGTAGCCAGGATGATGGAAAGTGAGAAGGACAAGCTGCTCAGGCTTGAGGATGAGCTTCATAAGCGTGTTGTGGGACAGGATGAGGCTATATCAGCTGTTTCGGATGCTGTCCGGAGGTCAAGGGCAGGACTTCAGGATCAGAAAAGACCTGTCGGGTCGTTCATCTTCATCGGGACGACTGGTGTGGGAAAAACAGAACTTGCCAGGGCTCTTGCGGAATTTTTATTCAACAACGAGAACCTGCTCACACGTATCGACATGTCGGAATATCAGGAGAGACATTCGGTGTCACGCCTTATCGGCGCTCCTCCCGGATATATAGGATATGAGGAGGGAGGTCAGCTGACAGAAGCTGTGAGACATAAACCATATTCAGTGGTGCTCCTTGATGAAATAGAGAAAGCGCACCCCGACCTCTTTAACCTTCTTCTCCAGGTTCTCGACGACGGCAGGCTAACCGATAACAAGGGGAGAACAGTTAATTTCAGGAATGTGATCATAATAATGACCTCAAACCTCGGATCGGATATTATCAGGGACAGAATGGAGACATGGAAGAACAACATGCCTCCGAAGGAGGAAGAACTGCTGAGAAAGGAAATATTTATGCTGCTGAGAAAATCACTGCGGCCTGAATTCCTGAACAGGATTGACGAGATTGTAATGTTCAGACCGCTGAATATCGACCAGATAAAAGAGATTGTAAGGATCCAGATGAGACTGGTTGAAAAGATCCTCCAGAACCATAATATGAAGCTTAAGATCACTGACGACGCCGTCGACTGGCTTGCTGAACGCGGATTTGATCCGCAATCAGGGGCCCGGCCGGTTAAGAGATTGATTCAGAGGGAAATAATAAATGAATTATCAAAAGACATAATTTCAGGGAAAATCAAAAGAGAGACCGAAATTGTGATCGATGCTGAAGATGACCGTCTGGTCTTCAGCCCGCTCAGATGCTAGGGTTTCACTTGAATGAACCAATACAGGTGTCAAGATCGTGGTATATCTCAAAGACAGTATGCAGGTGAAGGGTCTGAAATAACTCCATTACCCGGGGTTCGGGATTTGTAAATTTCAGTGTGCTGGAGCTGTTTTTGGCATTTCTGAGCGCTGAAAGGAAACAGCTGAATCCGGAGCTGTCAATATATTCAACACCTTTGAGATTAATTATTACCCTGGAATACGGATGTTCCAGTAACCTGTTGATCCCTGCCTTGATCTCTTCAGTTATCAGTGCGTTGAGTTTATCAACTGTAAAGGATACAACATCAATCTTGTCTTTCTTTTCAATGTTAATCATTGTCTGGTATATTTCCTTTGTTCAATAAGATCATCGAGTTCCGTGACAGCTGCAGTCGTTTCTTTTTTGAATCTGTCAATATAGGATTCATACAATTCTGTGTCCTGGCTCTCCTTAGCCTGTAATTCAAATGTTTTAAGCATATCGGCAAGATCATTCATCCCCATGATCGCAACTGACGATTTTGCTTTGTGAGCGAGCATTCCCAGCGATTTATAGTCTTTGTTCGCCATAAGCTTGGTCATTTCATCATACATCTCAACTACCTGCTCCCTGAAAATGCCGATAATCTCAATTATTATCTGGTTATCACCTCCGGATACTGAATCGAGGTATTCGGTGTTAACAAATTTATAATCCATAATCTCAGGACCTGGAATAATTACTTCACAGATGCAATGATTAAAACAAATATAGTAATATTTAATTTCAGATAAAAGGAAGAGGAGTTATTAACAGTTGAAATCAGGTGCTATTGCAAAAGGAAAATAAGTGCTACATTTAACAGTGAAAAAATCAGACATTATGAAATACTTTTTATTGCCGGGTTTGATATTGTTATTGTGTATATCGGACCTTAGCGCGCAAACGGATGTTGTGATCCGGAAGAAGGATTTTATGACCGACAGGAGTGGTCTGGCTGAAGCATGGAGACATGTCACCAACGGTAATGAATATTTCAGGGCAAAAGGCATATGGTATGGGTATGCTTTTGACGAGTATCTGAAAGCCTCAACCTACAACAGGCTGAATCCCGAGTTGAATTACATGCTTGGCATTACAGCCCTCCTTTCTGACAACAAGGAAAGGGCGGCAGAGTTTCTCCTTGATTCCTATACCCTGAAGAACGAAGTGTCTGAAGATATTCTTCTGGTCACAGGCCGGGCCCTGCAATATGCCGGCAGGTACAGCGAGGCAATTGAAAAGCTTAAAGGATATCTGAATAGCGGGTTAAAGAAATCTGATAAGAACATAGCAGAGGCTCAGAAAACACTTGATGAATGCAATGCTGCTCTTGTTGTCCTGACGGATACCGTAAGCAGAATTGAGATCAGTAATGCCGGTCCGAACATAAACTCATATTCCGATGACTATTCGGAAGTTGTCTCGGATGATGGAAATACAATGTATTTCGGATCGAGACGCGAATTATCGAACAGGAGCACACTCTATGAAGATTCCAAGTTTGATGAAAATATACTTGTTTCAGTCATGCTGGAAAAAGACTGGGGACTAGCCATTCCAGCCGGCAGAAAGCTGAATTCAAGGTTATGCGAAGCTCCGCTGTATCTTAATGAGAGTGGTGATGAACTGTATGTTTATGCAGGCTATGAAAAGGCCGGTGATATAAAAGTATCTGTAAAGAAGAACAGGGAGTGGAAAGCTCCTGTACCTGTCAAATTCAGGATAAATTCCGACCGTTCCGAAACATCATTTACTTTCACACCAGCCGGTGATCAGATCTGGTTTGTGTCAGACAGGAGAAAAGGCAGCCTGGGAGGGAAAGATATTTACTATTCGCGGCTTTTGGACCGGGGAAGATGGTCTAAACCAGAAAATGCCGGTGCAGCTGTAAATTCGGTCTATGATGAAGAATCGGTGAGGTTCTCTACTACAGGAGATACCCTCTGGTTTGGATCCAGAGGCCACAACACAGTCGGAGGATTTGATATTTTTTACAGTGTTAAGAATAAACAAACCGGTGACTGGAATAAAGCGGTGAATCTGGGGAATCCTGTCAATACACCCTGGGACGAACTGTTCTACTATCCTATGCATACTGATGACAGCTCTTTCTTTTTCGTGTCGAACCGCAGCGGCGGAGTGGGCGGACTGGATGTTTATTCGGGAAAGATTCTTCCGCCTGAACCGGTAATGGTTCCGGTCCTGCCGCCAAAGCCTGATACAGTCATTATTCATGATACGGTGATAGTAGTAAAGGAGGTAGCGCCTCAGCCTCCTGTTGTGATACCCGTCCAGCCTGAAGAAGTGATACTTTATCTGGCCGGTACGGTAAAAGACTCTGAGACAAGCCTTCCTGTACTTGCAAAAATCGATCTGATTGACCTGTCAACGGATATGGTTGTTTCGACCACTGCAAGCTCTGATGTTGATGGAAGCTACAGGCTGAAATTGCCTGCCAGAAAATCATTTATGGTCGATTTCAGGGGGGCAGGATATCTTTCCGATATGAAACGTATTACGATACCTGAAACATTTAAAGATGAAGTATATAAGCTGGATATCACCCTTATCAAAGTGAAGGTTGGAAAGAAGGTTGTCCTTAACAATATTCTCTTTGAGACAGGGAAAGCGGTACTGACATCAGCATCCTATGCGGAACTCGATCGTCTGCTGAACATCCTTCAGGACGAGCCGCTGATGCGGATTGAGATCTCAGGTCATACAGATATTACAGGGAGTCTGGCTCTGAACAGCAGGCTTTCGGAAGAGCGGGCAAGAGCTGTTGTTGAATACCTTTCACAGAAAGGCATTGACAGATCGAGACTTGAGTACAAAGGTTTCGGACCATCACAGCCGATTGCAGATAATGCAACCGCAGCAGGCAGGGCTAAAAACAGGAGAGTTGAATTCAAAATACTTGAATTCTGAGAATGATAATGCAGCCTCGGTCTGGTTAAAATGCCTGATTCAGGGCGCATTGCTTCCAGTAATAATTAAAACTTTAATCTTGTGAAAAATACTGCTTTTACAGAATTTCACCTGAAGGCGGGAGCCAGAATGGTACCATTTGCCGGCTATAACATGCCTGTGGAATATACAGGTATAAATGATGAACATATTACCGTACGCCAACGGGTGGGAGTCTTTGATGTTTCGCATATGGGGGAGTTCCGGGTAACAGGCCCGTCGGCATTCAGGTATCTGCAGTATATTACCTCAAACGATGTTTCTGCCCTGTTCGACGGCAAGGTGCAGTATTCATGTTTTCCAAACGGTAAAGGTGGAATAGTTGATGACCTTCTTGTGTACAGGTTTAATCAGGAAAAGTACCTTCTTGTAGTAAATGCAGCAAATATCGAGAAGGACTGGAACTGGTGTGTAAAAAATGCGGAAAAATTTGGACTCGGAACAGGAGTAGACCTGATCAATGCATCTGATGAGATTGCACAGCTGGCCGTACAGGGACCGCTGGCAATGAAAGCAATGCAGAAGCTGACAGAAACTCCGGTGACCGGAATGGAGAACTATACCTTTAAGGAAATCACGTTTGCCGGTATTGAAAATGTTCTCTTCTCAACAACAGGTTATACAGGCGCCGGAGGATGTGAAATATATATCAAAAACCAGGATGGTCCCGGACTGTGGAACGCGGTTTTTGATGCAGGTAAGGAATATAATATCAAACCAATAGGATTGGGAGCGCGTGACACCCTGCGTCTTGAAATGGGATACTGTCTTTATGGCAATGATATTAACGATCAGACTTCACCCATCGAGGCCGGTCTTGGCTGGATAACAAAGTTCACAGATTCCAAGGATTTTATTGACAGAGATTTACTTCTTAAGCAAAAGACAGAAGGTGTCTCAAAAAGGCTGAAAGGATTTGTTATGATCGACCGGGGTATTCCCAGACAGCATTATGAGGTTGTCGGGGCGAACGGCGCTTTAATAGGTGAGGTCACATCAGGAACCATGTCGCCGATGCTTAAGCAGGGGATTGGAATGGCATATCTCGCAAAGGGATTCTGGAAGCCTGATACAGAGATTTTTATCAGGATAAGGAACAAGGATCTGAAAGCAAAGGTTGTGGAACTGCCCTTCTATAAGAATAAGACCTGAACTCTGATGGGACAAAGATGTCTTGAGACCTGCTTCTCTCCGGCGTTGTTCGAACCTGATCTGCACTCCGGTTCGGTTGTAGTAATCATTGACATTCTCCGCGCCACATCGGCTATCTGCACTGCATTCGAGAACGGTGCAGCTTCAATAATCCCGGTTGCAGATGTTCCTGAGGCAAAAGAATACAAGAACCGCGGATACCAAGTTGCAGCAGAACGAGATGGATATGTTCTGGATTTCGCGGATTTTGGTAATTCCCCTTTCAATTTTACACGCGAAAAGGTTGAAGGAAGGACAATAGTATACAGCACGACAAATGGAACAGGCATCATCAGGATGGCTTCATCAGCATATAAGATTGTTATAGGCTCCTTTTTGAATATCAGCGCTCTTGTAAGTTGGTTAATAAGCCAGGAAAGGGATGTTGTTCTGTTTTGTGCAGGATGGAAGAACAGGTTTAACCTCGAGGATACGATATGTGCCGGTGCAATTGCAGAAAGGCTGATGGAAACATCTTTATATTCAACAATCTGCGATTCAACAAAGGCAGCTCTCGATCTATGGTCTCTGGCAAAATCCGACCTCAGGGGATATATCGAAAAGGTGGCTCATAGAACAAGGCTGCGCAACAAAGGACTGGATGATTGTATTGACTTCTGCATGACTCCTGATTTTACTAAAAAGATACCGGTAATTGAAAACGGGATCCTTGTCAGTCTCACGATGCCCGATACTGCTGTTAAATAATTAACAATTAAATTGACCGCTTATTTATTTATTTTTGTGGAACAGTGGAACCCGAATTAACTAACAACCAATAATATTACAATCATGAAAAAGCACAACTTTTACGCAGGTCCTTCAATCCTCCCTCAGTATACCATTGACAAGACTATTGAAGGCATCCGGGATTTTGCCGGTTCAGGATTATCCGTTCTTGAAATCTCTCACCGCAGCAAGGAATTTATTGCATGCATGAACGACACGATTGCCTTATGCAAGGAGCTTCTTGAGATCCCGGCAGGTTACCAGGTGATATTTCTGGGTGGCGGTGCAAGCCTGCAGTTCGCTATGGTGCCAATGAACCTGATGAACAAAAAATCTGCTTACCTGGTAACGGGCGAATGGGCCAGTAAAGCTTTCAAGGAAGCAAAAGTGTTTGGTGAAGCCGTTGAGGTTGCTTCTTCAAAAGACAAAAACTTCAGCTATCTGCCCAAGAACTATTCTGTACCTGCTGATGCTGATTATTTTCACATTACAACAAACAATACAATTTTCGGCACAGAGCTGAAAAATGATCCCTATGTGAAAATACCCCTGGTTGCAGATATGTCGTCAGATATCTTCAGCCGGCCGGTTGATGTTTCAAAATACGCGGTTATTTATGCGGGTGCACAGAAAAACCTTGCTCCGGCTGGTGTGACATTAATCATAATCAGGGAGGATGTCCTCGGGAAAGTAACCCGGCCGATACCAACAATGCTTGATTACCGTACTCATATAAAGTCCGAATCAATGTTCAATACACCTCCGGTTTTTGCAGTATTTGCTGCCCAGCAGACATTAAAGTGGCTTAAAGACCTGGGCGGTGTAAAGGCTGCGCAGAAAAGGAATATTGAAAAGGCAAAGCTTTTATATGATGAGATCGACCGTAATAAGCTGTTTGTTCCTACCATCAAAGATGAGGAGGACAGGTCGCTGATGAATATATGCTTTGTTATGGCGGAAGAATACAAGACGCTTGAACAGCCGTTTGCCGATTTCGCAAAATCGAGAGGGATGGTTGGGATTGCCGGACACAGGTCAGTTGGCGGCTTCAGGGCTTCCACGTACAATGCACTGCCGAAGGAAAGCGTTCAGGCTCTTGTCGACGTCATGAAAGAATTTGAGAAGAACAATTGAATGTTCTGATATGAAAATACTGGTTGCAACTGAAAAACCATTTGCCCCCGTAGCGATTAAATTAATACGCGAGGTGACAGATGCCGCAGGTCACAAGCTCGCCCTGCTCGAAAACTATAAAGAGGTTTCTGAGCTCCTGGCTGCTGTTGCTGATGCAGATGCACTAATTGTCAGGAGCGATCTGGTTACCACACAGG
>JADDYF010000023.1 GCA_015712185.1 Bacteroidales bacterium | reverse complement strand
AGAGAAGCGGGGTTACAAAATCAACAACCCCGCTTCTTTTATATATATCCGATCAGGTCAGCCTAAAATGCTGTTAGTGTGTTTTCGAGAAGTTTCTTGATATACTTGTAGTTATGAACTCCTTTGCTTGCATCCCTGAAAACCAGCTGATAATTCAGAACTGCACCAAACTGAGCATTGGTAAGGGCAGGGAATGCAGGAGTTCCAAAATCCGGGTTCTTCCAGTATCCGTCAGAATTTGATCCTGAATCATAAATATCAAAATATCCATGATACTGACCATCTTCCGGATCTTTCTCCAGGATGTCATGTCCATTACCAATTGCATTTATTTTGGCTGCGAGTTCATTCAGCTTTGTTGCCACATCTGTCTGCACGTTTGTCAGCAACGAACTGGTCGCACTCATTGAACTGTGGCAATCTGTGGTATTACAACCGGCAAAATTACCAGCTACGTTGAATGAATGACCGCCTGCAAGTCCTGATGGTGTTGCCATATGGCATGAGTTGCAAGATGCCTCTTCGGTATGTTCAGAATTTTCGTACCCTGATCCGAATTCAATACCTCCGACGCCGGCAGCCATGGCACCATGTGTACCGTAATGTACTCCTGTTCTGTAAGAAATTGAAGATAAATTATAAGCTACAGCAGGTTCTGAAATCAGCTTTGAATAATTAATCAGTGCGCCTGATGATGCAGTGATTGGTCTGGGCTGGTGGCATTTTGCACAAAGGTTGGACGATGTATTCTCAAAATTGATACTCTTAGCCCCTCCCCACATTGTCATTGAAACGGGTGCTGTTGTTGCAAGCGGCAGGAATTCCGTTGATTCAAAATTCTTATGGAGGGAACTGTGGCAGGTAAAACAGCTGATCGAACCAGGCAACGGCAGTGCTGAAGCCGTAGCGACATAATTGTTGATATATTTCGTCGGATCCGAAGGATTAACGACAATTGTTGCAGGCGTATTGTTCTTGATAACATCAAGGAATCCCTGATGTGAATGGCAGGGTGCGCAGCTGTTTCTCGTGCCTTCCTCAAAAGCCTCTCCGGTAAAATGGAGGGAATGCTCATATTCTATCGCTTTTGTCAGTACTACACTGCTGTTATGGCACAACTTGCAGGTTTCATTTGCATCAGTTCCATCCTTGCCATCTTTTCCGTCAGCACCGGCAGGACCTGCCGGACCTTCGCAGGATGCAAGAATAATACCTGCAAATGATAAAAGTGTTAAAAGTTTAAATATAATTTTCATGTTATGATTTATAGGTTTTTTGCCGGATGCAAGCTACAAATACTTACTGTTATTCTGTTAACAGTAAACATGCTAAATACAATATCTGTTATTGATAGATATAGGGCAAACAAGTGATAAATATCAATTTAAATTGTGATATTTGTTCGTTACTCTGGCTTAAGGTGATATTTAACACAAATTTATTAATACCTTAAATCTAGGAATATGTCAGGTACAAATTTAATTGAAAGCTGTGAGACCTGTACTAAAGCATGGAAGAACTTCAGGACACTTACAAAGAGCGAATTGCAGTATGTGAATGAAAACAGGTATGAAGCAATTTTTAAATCCGGAGAAATTCTGATAAAGCAGGGATCACCAGCTTCAAATGCTTTATTTCTAGCCTCAGGAATGGCTAAAATATATATTGAAGGTATTAACAGAAAGAACTTTATAATGAGCATTGCCAGACCGGGCAGGCTGATAATGGGCCCTGGTGCATATGTTAATTCCCGGCATACTTATTCAGTTGCTGCGATCACAGATATCCAGGCCTGCTTTATAAGCTTTGAAGTATTCCGTCATCTTGTGAGGGTTAATGGTGCTTTTGCTGAAGCTATGCTGGAAGATATAAGTGTTAAATCCCTGAGAACTCATATGAGGATGGTTAACCTGGCTCAGAAGAAAATGCCTGGCAGACTGGCCGATGTATTACTTTATTTTGCTAACGATGTATTCAGTTCGGATGAATATGAGATGATCCTTTCCCGTCAGGAGCTGGGCGAAATGGCTAATATGGCGAAGGAATCTGTAGTACGGATATTAAAAGAGTTTGAAGAAGCAGGAGTTATTTATTCTGATGCATCAAAAATAAAGATCCTTGCTAAGGACAAACTAATGCTTATTGCTGCAAAAGGTTAGTAATGCACCTAACTATCTCAATTTATGAAACTACTGAAGTTCCTGTTTTCTCCCGTATTTATGGGAGTCCTGTTATTTGTCTTTGCTGTGGCTATGGCAGCAGCAACATTCATTGAGAACGATTTCGGCTCGCCGGCTGCCTATAACACTGTCTACGACACCAGGTGGTTTGAACTGATACTTCTGCTGCTCGCCGCCAATCTTATCGGTCAGATGGTCATCTTCAGATTGTTCAGGAGGGCGAAATTGTCGGTTGCTCTTTTTCATCTGGCATTTATACTTATGATAGCCGGCGCCGGAATAACAAGATATTTCGGCTGGGAAGGCACAATACATATCCGCGAAGGCGAGACAGCAAACAATTGCTACTCAAATGAAAAATTCATTGGATTTACCGTAAAGGATGAAAATGGTACAGTGATCAGAAGCCATTCTCAGAAATTTATCCTGACCCGGGCTTCGGCCGGTAATTTCAGTAAGAAAATAAATGCAGGCGGGAATACCTATAATCTGGTACTTGCCAGCATTATGTATAATGCTGCCGAGACCGTAACTGACGATCCCGGCGGGGAACCCATTATTTCATTGATTGTTACCAGGGATATGCAGTCGAGAGAAACCATTATTCTTAAGAGGGGCGAATCACGAATGGTAATGGGCACCTCAATAGGCTTTGACTCCAAGGCTGAAACGGTAATATCCGTCAAACTCGATTCCTCAAAATTTTTTCTGACTTCAGATCAGACAGTCGTTCTTACCAGTATGATGACCCAGGAATCTGTTATCCTCGACCCCGGGAATCAGGCCGAAATAAAACCAATGCAGGTCATCGCTGCAGGAAATATAAAAATAGTACCACAGAAATTATCAAAGGCGGGAATCATTAAAACAGTATCTGTCAATCCTGAAGAACAGAATACGGATCAGAATGCCTTAATATTTCACCTGTTGTCAGGCAACAGAACTGAAACGGTTTACCTGTGGGACCGGGAGTCTGCGGAAACAAGTCTCGGCTCCTGCACAATGGACGGAAATACCTTTGAGATCACATATGGATCCATGATAACAACACTTCCGTTCAGCCTGAAGCTTAACGATTTCATCCTGGAGAGATATCCCGGGTCCAACAGTCCTTCGGGGTACCGGAGTGATGTCCTCCTTGTCGATAATACTGAAAACCTCACAAGACAGTATGATATTTTTATGAACAACATTCTGAAGCACAGAGGATTCAGGTTCTATCAGTCATCTTTCGATCAGGATGAAAAGGGGACTATTCTCTCAGTAAGCCACGACAGGGCGGGGATGACGGTGACTTATACCGGTTATGCTGTTTTATTCCTGTTTATAATCCTTTCGCTCACAAATAAGAATTCAGCATTCAGAACGGTAAATGCAGGATACTGGAGCTCTCCTCTCAGAAAGACAGCTGCAGCTTTTACTCTGATTTTCGTACTATCGGGATTGTATTCACTGAATGCCCAGAAATTCATTCCTGCAAGGGAGGGTTCGGAAGAATTCGGAAAAGTGCTTGTTCAGGACCAGAAGGGCAGAACCAAACCATTGTTCACCATTAGCAGCGATATCCTGAGGAAGGTGACAAGGGAGAACAGGTTTGAAGGATTAACCTCCATGCAGGTTTTTCTGGGCTTATATCTCGATTTTGACCACTGGAAGGATGTTCCCCTTATAAAGATTAATAGCAGGGATCTGCAGCGGAGCATTGGTATCAGCGGAAATATGGCAAGGTTTTCCGACCTGGTCGATCTTTCAGGCAAAGGAACTTATAAATTATCAGAGTCAGTAAATAAAGCATATTCAAAGTCTCCGGGAGAGAGGAATAAAATGGATAAAGAGGTGATTAAGGCAGACGAAAGGGTAAATATCGTATATATGGTCTACCGGGGTAATTTCATGAAGGTTTTCCCTTTGAAAGACGGAACCACCGCCTGGGGATCATCCGCGGAGGCTCTGAACAAGGCTGTAAGCAAGGAAGATTCCCTTTACCTTAAAAACATAATTCCTGCACTGGCTGAGGCTTTACAGCCGGGAAACAGGATATCGGCCGGGGAAATTACAGCTTCTGTCCTTGAATACCAGAAGCGTTTTACGGAATATCAGATTCCTTCCGCAGCCAGAACCAATGCAGAAATCTTTTACTATAAGCTGAGCATTTTTGAAAAGCTGTTCCCCTTCTATCTGGCTGCAGGGACGATCATGCTGATAGTTCTGATTATAAGTGTTATAAGGGGGAGGAAAGGACTTTCGATCCTGATCAAAGGGATTGGGTGGCTGATGGCTGCAGGATTCCTGTTCCACACTGCCGGTTTGGGTCTGCGGTGGTATATATCAGGCCATTCCCCGATGAGCAATGGATATGAATCGATGTTATTTATTTCCTGGGTGACATTGCTTGCAGGATTTATTTTCAGCCGGAAATCAGTATTTGCATTGTCAGCAACGGCAGTCCTTGCCGGGATGACACTGCTGGTAGCACACATGAGCTTTATGGACCCGGAGATCACCAACCTGGTTCCGGTACTCAAATCGTACTGGCTTACGCTTCATGTTTCGGTGATAACAGGCAGTTATGGGTTCCTGGGCCTTGGTGCTATCCTCGGACTGATTACGATGATATTGATTTTGTTGTCAAATCCCGGAAACAGGGACAGGATAGCAGCTACAGTGGATGAGCTGACAGTCATCAATTTTAAAACCCTTATCCTTGGACTCTATTTTCTTACAATCGGTACATTCCTCGGGGCCGTATGGGCTAATGAGTCGTGGGGCAGGTACTGGGGATGGGATCCGAAAGAAACATGGTCGCTGATAACAATTGTGATATACAGTATTGTTACACATTCGCGTCTTATCCCGGGAATGAAGGATATCTACACCTTCAATCTGTTGTCGCTTTTTGCATTCTCTTCAGTGCTGATGACCTATTTTGGTGTTAATTATTACCTGTCAGGTCTTCATTCTTATGCGTCAGGAGATCCGGTGCCGGTACCGGCGTTTGTGTATATTACAATCCTGGTGCTGGTTGCGGTCAGTACTGGTGCATATATAAGGTATAACAGATTTAAAGCATCACCGGGGAAATAGGGATTGCCCTCCTCACGTTGTTCGGATGGCGATCCCCGGGAGGGCTGCCAAAAAGAAAAAGCCTTTCATTCGCTTCGCTCATGCAGGACTTTGTTTTTTCATATTGCTTTTGAAAGCAGGCTTTCAACGCAATGAAAAAACAAAGCCCTTTCGCTTTCGCGGAAAGGCTTTTTCTTTTTGGGTGGAAGATGGGATTCGAACCCACGACATTCGGAACCACAATCCGACGCTCTAACCAGCTGAGCTACATCCACCGTGCCAGGAGTGCAAAAATAGTCTCAATATTTTTATTCACAAAATTTTGATTTTGTTTTCTCACACTACACTTCAATTGCTATCTTTGAGCGGTCTTAAAATGAACCTCCCTGACAATTATAAATCATCACAATTGTCAAACGGGCTATTCTGAAAAGCCAATATATTGAGAAGATTCAAATTCATTGATAATATTTCAGGGCTTCAGATCTTCCAGCTGATGAAATTCACTGTTTTTCTCATCATCAGCGTCATCTTCACAAAAAGCCATCTGTCACGGGCGGAAATCGGAAAGTGGGAAATGTTCCTTTTTATTGCAGGACTTCTTAGCTTTTTCTGGGTGACCGGCATAATCCAGTCACTGCTGCCTTTATATCATCGTAACAAGACATACCGAAGAATAGGTGAAAACACAAATGCGAAGTCACCGGAAATATTCAATGCTTTTATCCTGCTGTGTATCTTCAGCCTTCTTTTTTTCATACTGGGGCACTCGGTAAAAAACAGTGTCTCAGTATTTCATTTCTCAGGTAATGTCCCTTATCTCAACCTTTTGTTCCTTTACCTGATGCTGAGCAGTCCGGTCTGCCTGATCGAATATATTTACCTCCTCAATAACCGGTCGCACCGTATCATCCAGTATGGACTCTATACCTATACAGCCCAGCTGTTGTTTGTGCTTTTACCGGTTCTTTTCGGAAAAGATATTATCTGGTCAATTTACGGTTTGCTGGCAATCACAGGTGTCAGATGGATATGGCTGATAATCCTGCTGAGACGGTATGCAGAGATGAGAATATCATATGAGTTCATAAAGGAGCACCTCTACCTTGGATTACCGCTTATACTGACTTCACTTATCAGCGGATCAGCACAGTATACTGATGGTGTCATTATTTCAGCCGTTTACCGCGATCCGGCAATATTTGCATGGTTCCGTTATGGAGCCAAGGAATTTCCACTGGTTGTGCTTCTTGCCAACGGACTCAGCAATGCCATGCTTCCTGAGTTTTCAACAAGATCCAGGATGAAGGAATCGCTGGCAAAAATAAAGCATAAGTCCAGGCGGCTTATGCATCTGCTCTTCCCGGCCTCAATGGTAATAATGTTGTTCGCACGCTGGATCTATCCCCGTCTTTTCAATCCCGACTTTGAAAAAAGTTCGGGGGTTTTCCTTGTTTATACACTGCTTATTATACCAAGGCTGATCTTTCCCCAGACAATAATTGTGGGCAGAAAGAAAACCCGGATAACAATGTTTGCGGCGATTCTTGAGCTCGGATTAAATATACCCTTAAGCCTGCTTATGATAAAATACGGATATGGCATTGTCGGTGTGGCATTGTCGACGTTTGTTGTCTATTGCATGAGCAAGATATATCTTGCCGGATACGTCTGGGTGAAAATGAAAATAAAACCGACAGAATATATCCCGCTGAAAGAGTTTTTCTTTTATACCATTCTTATTTCGGTGCTTTTCATTCTGATAGACCGTCGTGTCATCAATATCCTGTGACCATACTCACTGAATGTATTAAGGAGTTATCTCACTTCGCAGACACTTAATAATTTGTTAATGCGCTTTGAATTTTAAAAAATGTTAATTAATTTTGCAGACCCAAAACAGGAGAGTTTTAAGGGAATTAACGTAATTTTAAAAGAGATAGAAATGAAACAGGGAATACATCCGGAGGGTTACAGGTTGGTGGTGTTCCAGGACATGTCCAATGGCTATTCTTTTCTCGGCAAGTCAACTGCTCCGTCAAAAGAAAACATTAAGTGGGAAGATGGTAATGAATATCCCCTGATCAAACTTGAGATATCCAATACATCCCATCCGTTCTATACGGGTAAAATGAAACTTGTCGATACGGCAGGCAGGGTTGATAAATTCATGAACCGCTACAAGAACCATGTAGGAAAGAAGAAAGAAAAATCATAATATAAGGTTATCTGAAAGGGCTCTCGCAAGCCCTTTTTTATTGCCATATTTTCACTTCATTTACAACAATTATAATTAAAACATGATTTCCGGCCTCCTTCAGGCCTACACTGATCAAAGCGTCAGTGTAGGTTGGTCGGACCATTCTGGCACAATCATTGCATGAACCTTTTTCCTGATTAATTGTAAAAATTGTAATTTTAGCCGTCATTAAACCATATGGAAAAGAAGTACAGGAGGCCGGTAAAAGAGATCTTATTCCCTGATATGATTGATGGTGAGGGAGATATCATCCCTATTATTACTGACGGGGATGATTCGGAGCTTGATAATGTCGATATTCCCGAGACTATCCCGGTGCTTTCCCTCAGGAATACAGTACTCTTTCCGGGTGTAGTCCTGCCAATCTCAATTGCAAGGCCGAAATCAATACAGCTCATAAAAGATGTTTACAGGACCGATAAAATAGTGGGAACAGTTGCCCAGAAAGATCCTGAAATGGAGAATCCCGGTTTCAGTGACCTTCATTCCATCGGTACTATAGGACAGATAGTAAGGCTGCTTGAAATGCCTGACGGATCAACTACGGCAATTATCCAGGGACGAAAAAGGGTGATGCTTACCGAGATGGTTTCTGATAATCCTTATTTCATCGCCCGTATCAAGGTAATTCCTGAGGCAAAGCCGGAAGGAATGACGAAGGATTTCGATGCAATAGTAGGTTCGCTGAAAGACCTGTCGCTCAAGATAATCAAGATAAATCCCAATATAAGTCCCGAAGCATCCTTTGCTATAAAAAATATTGAGAATAACACTTATCTTATCAATTTCATCTGTTCAAATACCGACATAAAGGTTCAGGACAAGCAAAGGCTTCTGGAAATAAACAGTTTACGCGACAGGGGATTTACGCTCCTCGAGTTTCTGGTACAGGAGATCCAGGTCCTGGAGCTTAAGAATGAGCTCCAGTCAAAGGTTAAGAGCGATCTCGACCAGCAGCAGAGGGAGTTCCTTCTGCACCAGCAGATGAAGACGATACAGAACGAGCTCGGCGGAAATCCACTGGAGAAAGAGATAGCGGAATACAGGTCAAAGGCTGAGGCAAAAAAATGGTCAGCAGATGTAAAGAAAACCTTCGAAAAGGAACTGGACAAGCTGCATCGCCTTAATCCTGCAGCAGCTGAATATTCGGTGCAGGTGAATTATATTCAGACCCTGCTCGATCTGCCCTGGGGCGAATATACACAGGATAACCTCGATCTGAATAACGCCAGAAGGGTTCTCGATCAGGATCATTTTGGGCTCGACGAGGTCAAGGAACGGATACTTGAGCATCTGGCAGTCCTGAAGCTGAAAGGCGATCTGAAATCACCCATTCTCTGCCTTTATGGCCCTCCGGGTGTGGGAAAGACATCCCTAGGTAAATCTGTCGCCAAAGCTCTGGGAAGGAAATATGTAAGAATGTCACTGGGAGGACTGCATGATGAGGCAGAAATCAGAGGTCACCGAAAGACCTATATCGGCGCTATGCCGGGAAGGATTGTCCAGAACATAAAAAGAGCAGGTTCATCAAACCCTGTATTCATACTCGATGAGGTTGATAAGGTTGGCCAGGACTTCAGGGGTGACCCGTCATCCGCCCTTCTCGAAGTGCTTGATCCCGAGCAGAACAGCACATTCTTTGACAACTTCCTTGAAATGGAATACGACCTTTCAAGGGTGCTGTTTATCGCCACAGCAAATACGCTCTCAACAATAAGTCCGGCACTGCGCGACAGGATGGAGCTGATTGAAATAACAGGTTACCTTGTTGAGGAGAAGCTCGAAATAGCTGACAGACACCTTCTTCCCAAACAACTCGAGAATCATGGAGTTAAAGCCGATCAGCTGAAGATGACCAAGAATATCCTCGGGATCCTCATTGAGAAATATACACGGGAATCTGGGGTAAGGGAACTCGATAAACGTCTTGCAAAAATAGTCAGGGTCACCGCAAAACTCATAGCTGCTGAAACAAATTATAACGTATCACTTTCCGAAAATAAACTTGGAGAGATGCTTGGTCCGCCTAAATACACACGCGACCTTTATTCAGGGAACGATCAGGCAGGTGTTGTCACAGGTCTGGCATGGACGGCTGCCGGCGGCGAAATATTGTTCGTCGAAACCAGTCTCAGCAAAGGTACCGGAAAACTGACGCTGACGGGTAATCTTGGAGAAGTTATGAAGGAATCGGCAGTTATTGCCCTTGAATACCTTAAATCAAACGCTGCTCTGCTTACTCTGCCTGATAACTTCTCCGATAACTGGAATATTCATATTCATGTTCCGGAAGGTGCAATTCCGAAAGACGGACCTTCAGCAGGGATAACAATGGCTGCATCAATCGCATCAGCTTTTACCCAGCGGAAAGTGAAGAAATACCTGGCAATGACAGGGGAAATAACTCTCAGGGGAAAAGTCCTGCCTGTCGGAGGTATAAAAGAGAAAATACTGGCAGCCAAGCGAGCCAGCATTAAGGAAATAATATTGTCGGAAGATAACAGGAAAGATGTTGAGAATATAAATGAGATCTATATCAAAGGACTTAAATTTCATTATGTCCCGACTATAATGAGTGCACTCAAGATATCCCTGTTGAAGCAAAAAGTAAAGAATCCGCGAAAAATCTCATTCAAATGAAGAAAATAGCTGTCTTCCCGGGATCATTTGATCCTTTTACCATCGGCCACGAAGCAATTGTTAAAAGAGCGCTCAGCCTGTTTGACGAGATAATCATTGCAGTTGGTGCCAATCCTCTTAAGAAAAGCTATTATTCCCTTGATACGAGAAAAAGGATGATAGCTAAAGTTTTCAGCAGTGAATCAAGAGTAAGGGTAGATCATTATGAAGGGCTCACAGTTGACTATTGCAGGAAGCACGGGGCAAAATACCTTCTGCGCGGGTTAAGAACATCTGCCGATTTTGAATTTGAGAGGGCTATTGCCCAGGTAAACAGGGCTATAGCGTCGGATGTCGAGTCTGTATTCCTTCTTACAATTCCCGAACACACACCGATAAACTCAACGATTGTACGCGATATAATAAGAAGCGGGGGAGATGCTTCCCGGTTTGTGCCTTCCGCACTCAACCTTAAAGATTACAGGGGCGAGGAAATTTAGGTACACAAACCTGGTTTCAGGTTTTGAAAATGGAAGTGTTTATAAGATCTATCAGCGAGAGCCATGCCTGTGCTTTTATTTTGGATATCTCGTCAGGGAAAAGCCATTCAATCCTTGTAATGCCCTCTTTGATCTGAGGTTCGATAACCATGGTCCCGTCATAATGCATAAGAAACCAGTTGGTTTTCTTCAGGTAGGAGATCCCTTCCCAGCTGTAAGTATGGTAGCTTGGCAGGAGAGGTTTTACAATTGAATGTCCTTTGATGCCGCATTCTTCATTTACTTCCCTTAGTGCACAGGTCTCCGGTTCCTCACCTGGCTCCATATGACCTTTCGGAAGATCGAGCTTTCCTCTCTTTTCAATGAACAGGTATTTCCCCGATGTGTGCCTGACAAGACCTCCGGCTGCACCGACCTCGGTGAAGTATATCCTGAAGATCTTCCAGATATGCTTTATATCAGGACCGTAGATGTTAACCGATGATATTGCCGGATCAGATTGAAAATCAGATATAAGCTTATAAAGTCCGCTTGTGGTGTTGAATTTATGGAATAAGCCGTACTTTTGTATCCGGTCAGGTTCAGGACTGATCACCATAAATCTGTTTTCAAAGTGAATCTTATACATAGTCCAATGGAGAGAAACTCAAAAAGAATAGCGGAATATCTTTTACAAATTAAAGCAATTAAATTACAACCGGCAAATCCTTTTACCTGGGCTTCAGGCTGGAAATCCCCGATTTATTGTGACAATCGAAAGACTCTTTCATTTCCTGAAGTGCGAACCTATATCCGCGATTCATTTGTCTCTCTTGTCAGGGAGCTTTATCCCAGGGCTGATCTGATAGCAGGTGTAGCCACCGGGGCTATTGCTCACGGAGCCATTGCATCCGATAAGCTGCAGCTGCCGTTTATCTATGTACGGTCGGGTGCAAAGGATCACGGTCTTGGAAACCAGATTGAGGGATATTATGAAAAAGAGCAGAAGGTGGTGGTCATCGAGGATCTGATCTCCACAGGCAGCAGCAGTCTGAATGCAGTAAGGGCTCTGAGAGAAGCGGGCTGCGATGTTCTTGGAATGGTGGCAATTTTTACCTACGAGTTCAGCAAAGCTTCCGATGCTTTTGCAGAGGAAAAATGCAGGCTGAACACATTGTGCAATTACACAACACTTATCGAAACAGCGGTCAGCAGTAAATATATAAGCGAAAACGACGTTGAGACACTGAAAAAGTGGAGAGCTGATCCTTCAGTGTGGGGAATAAACTAAAGGGATTATCAGGTATGGCAACATCATTTGAAAGCAGAACTGGCAGACTATCCTGCAGTGCTGCTGAGGTTTACAGCTTCGTGACAGATATCAGGAATATGGAACAGTTCATTCCTGCAGGGAGCATTACCATTCGGAAAGTAGAAAGGGAATCCTGCAGTTTCAATGTCACGCCGCTTGGCACCGTCAATATACAGCTTACTGAAAAAGTGCCAAACAGGAAAGTGATTTTCTCCGGGAATGCCCTGCAGATAAATGACTTCTCCCTCGCAATAAATATAAACGGCATTGATAATAACCCTGCAGAAGTCGGGATTTTGCTGAGCGCTGATATGAATCCGGTTTTGTTAATAGTGGCTTCCGATCCTGTAAAACGATTCCTCGAGACCCTGATAACTGAGATGGAGAAGTTTGACGGGTGGAAAGAGATCAGGTGATGATTTCAACCTCCCTGAAAGAAAATTCAGTTACCCTGCTTTTCCTGTCACCTATCCTTAGCCTGCCGGAGGACGACACACCGAGGATTCTGCCGGTAAAAACATTTTCTCCTGACCTGAACTCACACCATTCCATTAATCTGTAAAGACGGGCTTTGTAATCGCCCGCAATCAGATTACGGTCACCATAAAGAAGCTGTCTGTATCTTTTATCGAGATCTGAAAGCAGCTGACCGAGACAGCCCTTAAGATCATATTCCTCACCCGTTATCATTTTAAATGAAACCGGATTTGTTGCTTTTCCTCTGAAATCCTCCTGGTTAATATTGAGTCCTATTCCTGCAATTGTATTTTCGATGTTGTCACCGATGATCGAGTTTTCAATCAGGATTCCTGCAATTTTGTCATTGCCTATGTAAATGTCGTTTGGCCATTTTATTTTACTGCCGCTTATGTGCCTGTCTATGAAATCACATATCCCCAGAGAGAGAGCCATTGATATTATGAACTGCCCTTCCGGTTCCACTGATGTTGGATATAGTATTATGCTGAATAACAAATTCTTACAGGCATCACTTTCCCACCTGTTGCCCATCTGTCCTTTGCCGGCGGCCTGGAAATCGGTATAAATAACTGTCCCTTCCTTTATCTCTTTTTCTCTGAGAAGTACCGATGCCTCGTCGTTTGTTGATGGCAGACTTCTATAAAAAATGAGTTCCGATCCGATAATCATAAGTATTCATAAATTAATGAATTATGCTTTCAGCGAATGCAATTCTGACATTAATCTGACTATTGGCATTTTAATTGTAAAAAGAGAAGTAGCGTGGCAAAAATACGGATAAAAGTTCGTATTTTTGCAGGTTGATATCTAAGTGATTATTATTGATGAAGAAAAGATCTGACGGAACTGAAGTTCTTTTAAAGGGTGTAATAAAAGGGATTTTTGAAAAGAAGGGACTTGATGTTCTGAAACTCGATCTGAGAAAGCTTGAAAACAGAATTACCGATTATTTTGTTATATGCCACGGTACTTCAGTTACACAGGTTGATTCGATCTGCTTCTCGGTCGAGGAAATTGTGCGGAAGATTGCAGGTGAGAAACCGGTTCATGTTGAGGGATTGGATAATTGCTTTTGGGTGCTTCTCGATTACGGGGATGTTGTTGTCCATATCTTCCTTAAGGAGTACAGAGATTTCTATAGCCTTGAATCGCTTTGGGCGGATGCAGGAATTGAGGAGATGGAAGATAAAAAAATGAAAGTTAAGACTTATGACAGAAAATAATAAGACTACACCAAATAAGAAAGGCGATAAGAATGCTCCTCCGCGTTTTAACAGCAACTGGATTTTTGCAATCCTGGCAGTTTCAATAATCGTTTTCCAGTTTGTGTTCAACAAGAAACCTGTGCCGGTTGCAAATACAGGACAGCTGAATATCATGATAGCCAACCGCGAGATCAAGAGCGTGATTGTGGTCAATAAGGAATACGCCGAACTGTATCTTATCCGGGATACTGTTGCATCAGGCAGGTATCCGGGTAGTCCCAGACCAGGCGGCGGATTAGGATTCCAGGTCGCAAAACCTCAGTATACCTACGAAATACCCAATCCGGAGACCTTTGAACTGAGCCTGATTGAAACACAGAGAAAGGCAGGTTATACTGATGATGAGTTAATATATCCCAAGTATGAAACCAGGAAAGACTATTTTAACATTATCCTTTCATGGCTTCTTTTTCCTGCACTGCTGATAATAGTCTGGCTGTTCTTCATGCGCCGGATTTCAGGCGGCGGGGCCGGAGGCGCAGGCGGTATTTTCAGCGTCGGCAAATCAAGAGCCCAGATCTTCGATAAGGATACCAATGTCAAAATAAACTTCAGCGATGTGGCAGGTCTCGAGGAAGCCAAGACTGAAGTGATGGAAATAGTCGATTTCCTCAAGAATCCCAAGAAATATACTCAGCTCGGAGGCAAGATCCCCAAAGGAGCTCTGCTTATCGGACCTCCGGGAACCGGAAAAACCCTCCTGGCAAAAGCCGTGGCAGGCGAGGCTAATGTCCCGTTCTTTTCCATATCAGGGTCCGACTTTGTTGAGATGTTTGTCGGTGTCGGAGCATCAAGAGTGAGAGATCTTTTCAAACAGGCAAAGGAAAAAGCCCCGTGTATTGTATTTATTGATGAGATAGATGCGGTGGGAAGAGCCCGTGGAAGGAATGTGAACTTCGGATCGAACGATGAAAGGGAGAACACACTGAACCAGCTGCTTACAGAGATGGATGGCTTTGGTACCAATGTGGGCGTCATCATCCTTGCAGCAACGAACAGGGCTGATATACTTGACAGGGCGCTTCTGCGTGCCGGCCGTTTCGACCGCCAGATTCATGTTGAATTACCTGATCTGACAGAGAGAGAGGCAATCTTCAAGGTGCATCTCCGTCCGATAAAACTCCAGAAGAACTTTGATATCGCATTCCTGGCAAAACAGACTCCGGGATTTTCGGGTGCTGATATCGCAAATGTCTGCAACGAAGCTGCGCTTATTGCTGCAAGAAAAAACAAGACTATTGTTGAAAAACAGGATTTTCTGGATGCCATCGACCGTATAGTAGGCGGACTCGAAAGAAAAACCAAGATCATTTCGATGGAAGAGAAGAAGACCATTGCATACCACGAAGCCGGACATGCCACAGTAAGCTGGCTTCTGGAACATGCCAGTCCGTTGCTGAAAGTAACAATAATCCCTCGCGGAAGAGCACTCGGGGCAGCATGGTATCTGCCTGAAGAACGGCAGTTGACCACCCGCGAACAGATACTCGACGAAATGGCCTATGCTCTCGGAGGACGGGCCGCAGAGCAGCTTGTTTTCGGCAAGATCTCAACAGGCGCGTTGAGCGACCTCGAAAAGATCACAAAACAGGCATATGCTATGGTTTCGTACTTCGGCATGAGCGATAAGGTAGGTAATATCAGTTTCTATGACTCATCCGGCCAGTCGGACTTCGGATTTACAAAGCCGTACAGCGAAAAAACAGCCGAGCTTATCGACCAGGAAGTTAAACAGATAATTGAGGAATCGTACGTTAGAGCACAGGAGGTCCTGAAAAATAATATGAAAGGACTTACAGTACTTGCAGAATTGCTGCTTGAGAAGGAAGTGATTTTCTCTGAAGATCTTGAAAGGATTTTCGGAAAGAGAAAAGCTGACCTTCTGAAGGAAGCAAGAGCAGCTGAATTAAAGGCTAAGGCACTTGTGGAAAAAAATGCTGAAAATAACAAGGCAGAAGGTACAGCTGAAGCCAGAACAGAAAAGGAACCGGTGCCCGGGGAGATACCGGTGACAAATCCTTCTTCCGGAAATCCGCGGAAAAGATCAAAAAGCAAGGAACAAACAGACTGAAATCTTGAACAATTTCTTCAGACGTACCCTTACAGGAGCATGGATTGTGATTTTTGTGCTCGGAGGATTCTGGCTCCATCCCGTATCATTCTTTCTGGCAGGCCTTATCATTCTAACCGGAGCACAGTATGAATATTACAGGATGATTGCAAGCACCGGGATCAGACCGCAGATAATTGCAGGTATATTAACCGGTATAGCTGCATACATCCTTTCAACCCTGATAGCCGCAGGTGTCCTTCAGCTCAAAATGTTGCTGGTTCTCATACCGGTATTTGTATTTATTCTGGTTGCCGAATTATACCGTAAACAGGAGAGACCATTTGATTCCCTTGCCCAGACATTTTTCGCGGTACTTTATATAGCCGTCCCGTTATCATTATTTCCGTTTTCAGCTTTTTCCCACACTGGTATTGAATCATTTCTGCCTCATCCCCATGTCGCATTCTCACCTGGAATAGTAGTCGCCTTTTTTATATTGCTCTGGATAAATGACACAGGGGCTTACCTTATAGGTATTACTCTGGGCCGGAACAGACTGATGGAAAGGATCTCCCCGAAGAAATCATGGGAAGGTTTTGCCGGCGGAATGGTAGTGTCTGCATTGATTGCCTGGCTTCTTTCCGGATGGCTGGGAGTGCTTGATGCATACGAATGGATAATAGTTTCCGTTATCATATCCGTGGCAGGTACTTATGGAGATCTTATTGAGTCAATGCTGAAGAGAAGTATCGGAGTGAAAGATTCAGGCACCGTTATGCCAGGTCACGGAGGATTCCTCGACAGGTTCGACAGCACCTTCATATCCTTCCCTCTGGTGTATCTTTTTATTTCACTTTTTGGTTGATTAATATGACTTGATTAGTTTTGTGCAAATTTTGGTAGAATGGGTATTCACAAGGAAGGATATAAGATTTTGATTTTTGGATTTCTGATCCTGTTGGTACTTAACATTCTGGTTAATATTTTATGGCCTGATAAAACCCTTGTGAGATGGGCATTCCTTATCTGGTCCCTTGTAGTATATATTTTCATCCTGTTTTTCTTCAGACTGCCCTCCAGAGCTCTCGATCCTGATCCATGCCTCGTATATGCACCGGCTGACGGGAAGGTTGTTGTGATAGAAGAAACGGAGGAGAAGGAGTACTTTAAAGATCAGCGTCTGCAGGTTTCGATTTTTATGTCGCCGTTCAACATGCACAGTAACAGATACCCTGTATCAGGAAGTATTAAGTATGTCGGATATCATCCCGGACATTATAAGGTTGCCTGGCATCCTAAATCTTCCGATTTGAATGAGAGATGCACAGTAGTCATCGAGACAAGCAATGGCAAGGAGATTCTTGTCAGACAGATAGCCGGGGCGGTGGCACGGAGGATCGTTACTTACGCAAAGGAGAACCAGAAAGTACAGCAGGGTGATGAACTGGGCTTTATTAAATTCGGATCGCGTGTGGATATATTCCTGCCACTGGACACCGAGATCGAAATACCCATACTTCAGCAGGTCAAGGCAAATAAGAGTGTGATTGCTAAAATCTGAAAGACTGACAGTATGAAAGGGCATGATGACAGGATAATCGATGTTTCAGAAGACGTAAAATGGATAGGTATTCTCGACTGGGATATCAGGACATTTGATATCGTCATGGAGACCGAATCTGGGACAACCTATAACTCTTATTTTATCAACGCTGAAAAGAAAACCCTCGTTGAAGTTGCCAAGGAAAAATTCAGCAAACCATATTTAGACAAGCTTCGTTCGGTTGCAGATCCTGAAGAGATCCAATATATTGTTCTTGATCACACCGAACCCGATCATTCCGGTACCCTGAAACAATTACTTAAAATAGCACCATCCGCTACAGTGGTTGGCAGCGGTAATGCCATCAGGTACATAGAAGATATTATTAATATGCCGTTCAAGTCGCTGGTTGTAAGGGACGGCGATACCCTGAGCCTGGGTAATAAGACCCTGAAATTCATCAGTGCGCCAAACCTGCACTGGCCAGATACGATCTATACATGGCTGGTGGAAGAGAGGATTCTGTTCACATGTGATTCTTTCGGAGCTCATTACTGCAGCAATGAGATGAAAGATGATCTTACGGACAATTATGTTAAAGCCTTGAAATACTACTTTGATGTTATCCTGAAACCCTTTAGCAGGTTTATGATAAAGGCTATAGAAAAAATTCGGCCGCTGGATATAAGCGTTATATGCACCGGACATGGTCCGATACTCAGGAAGAACTGGAGAAAGGTCGTGGACCTCACGGAAATGTACGCAAAGGAGTATCTTGAAATTACAGGACACAGTTCAAAAAGGAATATCCTTATTGCCTATGTTTCGGCATACGGATATACACAGATCGCGGCTGAACAGATTGCTTCAGGTATTCGCGAAAAGCTCGACTGCACTTTGGAGATGGCGGATATCGAGCATATGGGTTCTGGTGAGCTCGAGGCTCTGGTTATTAAATCCGATGCTGTACTTGTTGGATCACCCACGATTAATCAGAATACTTTACTTCCTGTATATAAGTTGTTTGCAGTAATTAATCCATTGAGGGATAAAGGCAAACCTGCGGGTGCATTCGGATCATACGGATGGAGCGGTGAAGCGCCGAAGATTATTCTCGAGAATCTGAGAAATCTCAAATTCAAGGTATTTGAGGAAAACGCAATCTTCAAGTTCCATCCCGGAGGTTCCAAAGAGGAGGCACTAAAGGAATACGGGAGAAAGTTCGCACTTGAAATGCTTGCAGGATACAATAAAACAGAAAATCCCGGCAGTTGACCGGGATTCTCTGTTTCTTAAGTTACGAATTACGAAATCTTAATCTGCCTGGTGATCTTGTTCTTTTCTTCCTCCATTTTGGGCAGTTCAACACTCAGTATTCCATCCCTGTATGAAGCGCCTATTTTCTCCCTGTTGACATTCTCGGGGATATAGAAACTTCTGCAGAATGAAGAATAACTGAACTCTTTTCTCTTGTAACCTTCCTTTTCTTCTTCAGCCTCATTCTTTGTTTCAGATGAGATTGTAAGAACTTCCTCATTCACATCAATTTTAAGATCCTTCTTGTCGATCCCGGGCACAGCAAGCTCGAGAATAAAGTTCTTTTCATTTTCCTTAATGTTCACTGCAGGCATCGAGCTGACTCTGCTGTTGAATCCAGGGAATAAGTCATCATCAAAAATACTCGACAGAAACGGGCTCAAAGTTCTTTTGGAAATACTTGGTAACATAGCTTTATCCTCCATTATTTTTAAGTTAAACATATTTTATTCATTTCTGACTTCTGATTGTCAACTTCTGTTCCAAAATCAACAAGCAGACATAATGGCACATCTTATGTCCTTTTAACAGACAAAATGACACAGATATGTAATTCGGAAAATTTAGATTAGGTTTGTAAAAGAAACATCAGTGAGATGAAAACCACGTTCAGGAACTTCCTGATCTTTCTGGGAGTAGCACTGCTTCTGGCTATAGCATGGTATTTTCGCAGTATAGTCGTTTATATCCTGGTTTCGGGTGTCCTCTCCATAATGGGACGCCCCATGGTGGATCTGCTGTGCGGCATCAGGATACGAAAATGGTCTTTCCCACGTTCACTCAGCGCACTTATAACACTGATCGTAATATGGGCACTGATAATCCTGTTCCTTGTGATCTTTGTACCGCTTGTAACGAAACAGATCAACTACCTGTCAACCATACCAAGTGATAAAGTTGTACAGATCATCGACAAGCCTATAAAAGCCATTGAAAGCATCTTTGCTGTTTTTAACAAGGAACTGGCCGAACAGCTCTCCATCAAGGAATATCTGGGTTCAAAAATTTCAGAAGTCCTGAATATTAATGTGATCCAGAATTTCATGGGCTCCCTGGTCGATATTCTGGGTAATATCGCAGTTGCGGTCTTCTCAATAACATTTATAACATATTTCTTCCTGAAGGACCAGAGGTTATTCTTCGAGACTATCCTGATATGGGTGCCCGATAAGTATACTGAAAACTTTGCCAGGGCTCTTAATTCCGTGAAAAATCTCCTGACCAGGTATTTCATCGGGATTCTGATCCAGAGCACATGCGTTATGATCCTGATTGATATAGGAATGGCTATTACGGGCATCGAATTTCAGCAGGCTCTGGTAATGGGTCTTATCGTGGGGATTCTTAATGTAATTCCGTATGTAGGCCCCTGGCTGGGATTCTTTGTCGTCGTAATTATGGGTATTGCATCTCATATAAACAGTGGATTCGTTCCTCTCATTTATTTTATGACAATCGTTATAAGTGTAACCCAGCTGATTGATAATCTTGTATTTCAGCCTGTTATATTTTCAAATAGTGTAAGAGCGCATCCTCTGGAGATTTTCATAGTGATACTTGCAGCCGGCTTTGCTGCAGGAATCCCCGGAATGATATTCGGTATCCCGGCATACACGGTTCTCAGGGTCTTTGCCAGGGAGTTCTTTTATAATTTCAAAGCTGTTAAGAAGATAACTTCAAGCCTTTCACCCGAAAATATGACTGCCAGAAATCCCCTCATACGCGATAAAACGGAATCATCAGAAAAAAATCCGGAAAAATAGCTGCCCGCTGATTATGATGATAGTCTGAAATTTGCGTAATTCGCCCAGAGATTTTTAGAATATGAAGAAATTCCTTTTCCCGCCTCTCATACTGATCAGGTTTTATTATGATGGATTCAGGAATATGTCATCCTGGGGGAAAAAAGTCTGGATAATAATTATTATAAAGCTCTTTATAATATTTGCAGTCCTCAGGATATTCTTTTTCCCTGATTTTCTGAGGAAAAACTACTCCGACGATAAACAAAGAAGTGAATATGTCCTCGATCAATTAACAAAATCGCCCGGTATTTATGATTGAAAATGTTGATTTGTCTCTTGTCGACTGGTCAAGAGCGCAGTTTGCACTGACTGCCATGTATCACTGGATATTTGTTCCGCTGACACTTGGCCTTTCATTTATTATAGCGATCACTGAGACAATATATGTCAGGACAGACAGGCCTGAATGGAAAAGGCTTACCCGGTTCTGGATGACTCTCTTCGGAATTAACTTTGCAATAGGTGTGGCAACAGGAATAATCCTCGAATTTGAATTCGGGACCAACTGGTCAAATTACTCATGGTTTGTTGGCGATATATTCGGGGCTCCGCTGGCAATTGAAGGAATACTCGCCTTCTTCCTCGAATCGACTTTCGTTGCTGTGATGTTCTTCGGATGGAATAAGGTAAGTAAGAAGTTCCATCTGGCCTCAACATGGCTTGTGGCGATCGGCGCCAACCTGTCAGCCCTGTGGATACTTGTTGCCAATGCATGGATGCAGAATCCTGTTGGCATGACATTTAATCCCGAAACAGCACGAAATGAGATGACCGATTTCTGGGCCGTGCTTTTCAATCCTGTTGCCGTCGAAAAGTTTTTGCATACCATTACTTCAGGTTTTTTGCTTGCATCGGTATTTGTCCTGGGGATAAGCTGCTGGTTTCTTCTGAAGAACAGGGAGGTATGGCTGGCAAAACGCAGCATACTGGTTGCCGGTATTTTTGGTCTGCTATCGGTCTTATCAGTTGTTTTTACAGGAGATTCATCAGCAAGAACCCTGGCTGAACTTCAACCTGTAAAATTTGCTGCATTTGAAGGAAACTACGATGGAAAACATAATGCCGGGCTTACAGTAGTAGGGGTGCTGAAGGATACGGGAGAAAAGCTGGGGAATAAGAAGATCAATGATTTCCTTTTCCGGATCGAGATACCAGGATTCCTTTCTGTGATGACAAAAGGCGACAGGGATGCTTATGTGCCGGGACTTAAAGACCTGATTTACGGAACCCCTGATGATCCTGAAATAATGCCGGTCACTGTGAAAATGGAAAGGGGAAAACTGGCAAAGGATATCCTGGACGATTATAAGAGGGCACGTATGATGAATGACAGGGAGCAGGTTCAGAATATCATGCAGTTCATGAGAAGCGAAAGATTCATCGAAGAGAATTTCAGATATTTCGGATATGCTTTCCTGAATTCACCTGAAGATGTGATTCCGGACGTCAGGATCGCATTTTATACATTTCATCTGATGGTGTTGCTGGGCTTCATGTTCATATTGATATTTGTACTTGCTCTGTTCTTTCTGTTTAACGATTCTCTTATGAAGAACAGATGGTTTCTCCGGATTGCAGTGGTTACCATTCCCCTGGCTTATATCGCAAGCGAATCGGGATGGGTCCTTGCCGAAATGGGACGGCAGCCATGGATCATACAGGATCTTATGCCGGTAACGGTAGCAGCCACTAAGATATCACCCGGCTCGGTTATTACTACCTTTATACTCTTTGCCGCACTCTTTACTGTTTTGCTTGTTGCAGAGGTCTCAATCATGATAAGGCAGATCAAATCAGGGCCAATTCATTAGGAGGTAACATATGACATTATTAATATCACATCTGTTTTTACAGCATTACTGGTGGATAATTATCTCACTCCTTGCAGGTCTGCTGGCATTCCTGATGTTTGTACAGGGAGGACAATCCTTGATCTGTACACTTCCCCGCAATGAACTTCAGAAAACTATAATAATCAATGCTATGGGGAGAAAGTGGGAGTTTACTTTCACAACACTGGTAACATTCGGAGGAGCATTTTTTGCATCATTTCCGCTCTTTTATGCGACAAGCTTCGGAGGAGCATACTGGGTATGGATCACGATCCTTTTCAGTTTCATAATCCAGGCAATTGCCTATGAATACAGATCCAAACCTGCTAATGTGCTCGGAAAAAAGACTTTCGACACTTTCCTGTTCATCAACGGATCGCTGGGCCCATTTCTGATTGGTGTCGCGGTCGCCACTTTCTTTACAGGCTCATTGTTCTCTCTGAATTACCTGAACCAGGTCACCTGGGCCACACCCTGGCACGGGCTCGAGGCTTTAACTGATGGAAGGAACGTTGCCCTGGGTATCACCGTTTTCTTTCTGGCAAGGACTAACGGACTGCTATATATTATTAATTCGGTTGAAGACAGTGAAATTACAGGGAAATCAGTTAAGAAGCTGGTGATGAATTCCATATCGTTCCTCGTCTTCTTCCTGTTTTTCATTATTTCAATCATTGTTTCCCCCGGTTTCGCAGTCGATTCGCTGACTGGTTCTGTTTCCCTCGAGAACTTTAAGTACCTGCATAATTTCCTGCAGATGCCGTTGGTACTGATATTATTTCTGGCAGGAGTTGTTTTGGTATTGTATGGTCTCGGAACAACCCTCTTTAAAGGAAGCCGGAAAGGAATATGGTTTACCGGGCCCGGAACCGTGCTGACAGTATTTGCATTGTTCCTTATAGCCGGATTCAACGCGACTGCTTTTTATCCGTCGTTGTACGATTTAAAAAGCTCGCTGACAATCAGAAATGCCTCATCGAGTCTTTTCACACTGAAAACAATGATGTATGTTTCTTTCATTATACCATTTGTGGCCGGATATATCTGGTACGCATGGAGTGCGATAAATAAAAGGAAGATCACAGAAGATGAATTGAAAGGTGAAGGACATGTTTATTAAAGCTGCAGCCAGCAACCGGTAACCGGCACCTGCATGTAAAAAATGATAAAGTTAACTATATTCGCAATAACACTTAACCAATGTATATCCCTCAGATACTTCAGTACCTTATCTGGCCGGCATTAATAATGGCTGCCTGGTTTGCGATCAGAATTGCCCTTACGTATTACGAAAAGAAATTCCCCGAACAAAAGGATCCTGCTGATTGAAAATCCCAGGTCAGGGCTATGCGGTTTTAACCTCTGGCCAGAACAGCAGCGACAATAAAGATACTATTATATAAAAAGGGATTATCAGAGGTGCAGCACCCGGGCCAAAAGCAATAAGTGAGATCAATACCAGACCGGCGAGGATAAATCGTCCTTCGTTACCCCTGAATTTCAGATCTGCGAATTTAAGCGAAAGCAGAGGCAGCCGGCTGATCATAAGAAGCGAGAGTACAAGGGTAAGTATTATCAGGGCTGCAGCCGATCCGGTAAACCAGTCAAAGAGTGAAAAACCGGTATAATGATCAGCAATGGCGAGCGAGATAACAGCCAGTGCATTTGCAGGAGTCGGAAGCCCTTTGAAGGAGGTTGCCTGCGATGAATCAGTATTGAAAATGGCGAGCCGGAGCCCCGCCAGGACAGGCATGACTGCAGGTATAACCAGCACAATTAAAGACTTGAATGCCAGCCCGTCTGTGAATACGGGTACAGATAATGAAACAGATCTGCTGAGGAGCTGATAAACTATTATCGCAGGAGCAACCCCGAAACTTACCACATCTGCCAGCGAGTCGAGTTCCTTTCCGATGTCACTGTACGACTTCAATAATCTGGCTGAAAGACCATCGAGGAAATCAAATATCATAGCTGCCAGTATTAACCACGACGCACTGACAATATCGCCATTTGCAGCGTATATGACTGCAATAAATCCAGAAGCCAGATTAAGCGCGGTTATGGAGTTGGGAATATGTTTCATTTCAAGAAGAAGTTGTGTTCACGGGCTGTTAAAATTAAGATAAATTTTATTATTAGTTTTGTACGGCACATTATGTTTTGAATGATTGACTTTTCCGGTATTAAGATAGCTGTGGATTTCGACGGTACAATTGTCGAACATCAGTATCCCGAAATAGGCAAGGAGAAGCTTTTTGCCTTCCAGACCCTGAAAGAGCTGGAAAAAAGAGGCGCCAGGCTTATCATGTGGACATTCCGGACAGGCAAGGAGCTTGATGACGCAGTTGAATACTGCAGAAAGAACGGCATTGAGTTTTATGCAGTAAACAAAAACTACCCCGAGGAGATATTCGATGAGACTGTGAGCCGCAAAATAGATGCAGATATATATATTGATGACAAAAACCTCGGCGGGTTTCCCGGTTGGAGCGGTGTCTGGCAGATACTCAATCCTTTTGAGATTGAACAGAGAGAGGCTGAACGACGTTTGGCTGCAAAACGGAAAAATATCCTCAAACGGTTACTGGCTTTGTTAAAAGGTACAGATGTGTAGTGATTATCTGAAATATTTAATTTCCTTTTTTACCCTCCTTATGGTTAACTGGACCATCTCATGTTCCGGGAGGGCAGGCAAGGAGCCGGCTGGCTCATCCGGAAACACACCGGCAACCGCCGAAGAACCTCCCGTTACACTGGTAAAAATCATCTCTCCCGATGAGAACGCAGAATTCAGGCTCGGCGACCGGATAAAGGTATCACTTGCTCCTGAAAACAAATCCAGGGTCCCCGATTCGGTGCTTGTTTATTTCGACGGGAAACTGGTATCATTAATGAGATCAGACATGTGGGAATGTGATGTTACACGGGATTTTACATCAACCACAGGCAGGAAATCCCTGAAAGTCACTGCATATAAAGGAGGAAGGGCAAGGACAACCCTTACACGCTTCCTTATAATTTATTCTGATCTGGTGCCTAAAAGATATGGGTTTAAAATTTCAGGCAGTTACCCGCACGACCGGGATGCATTTACACAGGGACTATTCTATGATAACGGATTGTTGTACGAAGGCACGGGACAGGAAGCCGGTTCATCCCTGAGGGAGGTTGAGCTTGAAACAGGCAGAGTAAGACGGCAGCTGAATCTTGGTCCGTCGCTGTTCGGCGAAGGGATAACATTGTATAAAGACAGAATATACCAGGTAACATGGACGAATAAGGTAGGATTTGTATATGATAAGTCAACCTTCAGCCAGATCAACAAGATTTATTATCATACCGAAGGATGGGGCCTCACAACAATGAAGGACAGGATTGTTATGAGTGATGGCACAAATGTGCTGTATATATATGAGCCTGAAATGTTTACGGTAGTATCGCGTATAGAGGTTTATGATAATGAACGAAAGGTAGACCAGTTGAATGAGCTTGAATATATAAACGGCGAAATCTGGGCAAATATCTGGATGACTGACCTGATTGTGAGGATCGATCCTGCAACCGGAAGAGTGATCGCTTATCTAGACCTGAAAGGCATACTAAACGATCCCGGAACGGATACAAGCGTGAAAGTATTGAACGGGATTGCATATGATTCTTCCGGGAACCGGATATTTGTGACCGGAAAGAACTGGCCGAAGCTGTTTGAGATCAGTCTTACTGAATGATCTTTGTTCCGTAAACAACATTTAATCCTCGTGGGATTATGCCAAATTCAACAGGAGTATGTCCCAATGATTCACCATCCGCTTCAGCATATAATATAGTCTCCGAGGTGACCCGGAGATTATTGCTTCTGTAACCGTCTATCTTTGGATGACTGAGGATCGTCCCGTCATATAGCAGCTTAAGGTTGCGGATTATCTCAATTCTGCCCATCTCCCTTATTACTGTAATATCCAGCAGACCGTCATCGGGAAGTGCATCGGGTGTCTGCCTCATGCCGCCGCCGCAGTATCTGCCGTTTCCAACATTTATGGAAAAGACCTTGCTGGTCGTGGTTTTATTGTCGATGGTGATGTCAGCCCCGGTAATCTTGTATGACAGCAGGCTTGCCAGAAGGTTGAAGAAATATACTGTGCTGTTGCTTCTGCCCTTCTCCTTCTGTTTGTTGGTCTTTTTAACTACAAGCGCTTCAAATCCAAGTCCAGCTATATTGATAAAATATCTCCTGCCCTGGACATTTCCCTCATGGTAGGTTATCACCCCTATATCGTGAGCCATCAGCTTATTCTCCTTTATGACTCTGACTGCTCCTTCATAAACCAGGGGGATGCCGAACATACGTCCCCAGTCATTTCCTGTGCCTACAGGTATGATCCCGACTACGGTTTCGTTTGTCGGACAGCACTCCTGGGTGAAAATACCGTTCACCGCCTCATTCAGGGTTCCGTCACCGCCGACGATCAGGAATTTCCTGAATCCGTCCCCAATGGCTTCTTTTGTTAATGAAATTGCGTGGCCTCTTCTTTCGGTAAAATTATTTACGATAGGAATGTCCTCTTTTTCAAGGAGATCTGCAATTCTGTTCCAGTCCTTACTGCCTTTTCCGTTTCCTGCATTGGGATTTACCATTGTGAACCACTTTTTCCGTATAGCATCAGTCTCCATTTATGGAATTGTTAATATGTTTTGTAAAGATGTAAATAAATCAGACATATTAAAAACACCTTTATGAAATCAACATTCTGCTGTTAATAAAGTGTTGAGAACCCCCAAAAAATGTTTACAATTACATAAAGCACATTCCGCGGCAGTGGATGCATAAATAGTAAATTTGAAGCTCGAATATCAGACAAAAACGGAGGAAAGAAAGATGGGAAGGATTATAGCAATTGCGAATCAAAAGGGCGGTGTAGGCAAGACAACGACAGCAATAAATCTTGCAGCCAGCCTTGCTGCTCTCGAGAAGAGAGTCCTTATTGTAGATGCAGACCCGCAGGCTAATGCAACATCAGGCATCGGCATTGATAACCGGCAGATAAAGTGCACCATTTACGACTGCCTGATCGACGGGAAAGAACCCCGTGAAGCTGTAATCGCAAGTGAAGTTGAGAATCTTTCAGTGATACCATCAAACATTGATCTTGTCGGCGCTGAAATAGAGATGCTTGACCGGCCTGAAAGGGAAAAAATCCTCAAAGGAGTACTTAAAAAGATAGAGGCAGATTATGATTTTATCCTGGTTGACTGTTCTCCGTCGCTGGGCCTTCTTACAGTCAATGCACTCACAGCGGCACATTCGGTGATGATCCCCGTTCAGTGCGAGTATTTTGCACTTGAGGGGCTGGGCAAGCTGCTGAATACCGTTAAGATTATCCAGAACAATCTGAACAGAGACCTTGAGATTGAGGGATTTTTGCTGACAATGTACGATTCACGGCTCAGGTTATCGAACCAGGTTGCTGAAGAGGTATATAAACACTTTCA
>JADDYF010000447.1 GCA_015712185.1 Bacteroidales bacterium | reverse complement strand
CCTCTCTTTTACCAGATTGCATCAGCCGGTCTGGACGCGAGTTCAATAGTTTTCCCGATACGCAAAATATTTCAAAATTACAGGGATTTTCATATCAGGAAGGCTGAAGTAAAGGAAATTGCTCCAAATGAAAATAAGCTGATTACCTCATCAGGAGATTTGAGTTATGATTACCTGGTACTCGCAAACGGAGCTACCAACTATTTTTTTGGCTCCGATAAAATGCAGCAATATTCAAAAGGAATGAAATCAATAGCCGAAGCTCTGGATCTCAGGAATACACTGCTGTTGAATTTTGAGAATGCTGTAGCAACCACTGATGAAGAAGAAATGAACAGATTGCTGAATATCGTCATCATAGGAGGTGGTCCGACTGGTGTTGAGATTGCAGGCGCCCTGGCAGAAATGAACAAATTTGTAATACGAAAAGACTATCCTGATCTTAAAAATAAAGTTGTCAGCATCTGTCTGATTGAAGCAACTGACAGACTGCTGAACACAATGTTGCCTGAATCATCTGTAAAGGCCAGGCAGTTCCTCGAGAAATCCGGAGTAAGGGTTTTAACAGGTACAACTGCAGTGGATTGTGACAACCGGAGTGTAACAACAAACAAAGGAGAAACGATCAGAGCCGGATTGATACTGTGGACTGCGGGCATCGCAGCAAACAGGATAAATGGCTTATCCAGTGAAGTCTATGGTAAAAACAATCGTTTACAGGTCGACAGGTTCAATAAGGTAAATGGGCATGATAATATATTTGCCATAGGTGATGCAGCGTTAATGGTGGTAGAAAAATATCCTTCAGGTCATCCACAGGTAGCCCAGGTAGCAATACAGCAGGCAAGGTTGCTTGCAAAAAATCTAAGGAATATGTTTAAAAATAAACCACTTAAGGAATTCTCATACAAGGACCTGGGAACAATGGCAACTATTGGCAGAAATCTTGCCGTTGTTGAATTACCATTTGTTCATTTTCAGGGTGCATTTGCCTGGTTCGTCTGGATGTTCGTTCACCTTATGAGTATTATGGGGGCAAGAAACAGGATTGTAATATTCATTAACTGGGCCTGGAAGTATTTCACCTATGATCAATCACTCAGATTAATACTAAGACCTAAAGGTTGCGCTTAGCAATAGTCTTACAATCATTCAATGCCAGACGAAAAGGTATATTTACTAACTTGGCATTCGTAAAGATCGTCGATAAATGAAATTGCCAGCCCTTTCAGATGTCAGGTCTGCACATGACCGGATAAAACCTTTTGTTCACAGAACACCTGTGATGAGTTCGCAGCAGCTGAATAAAATATTTGACTGTGAATTATTCTTTAAGTGTGAAAACTTCCAGAAAGTGGGTGCATTCAAGTTCAGGGGAGCCACCAATGCCGTCCTCTCACTGCCGGAGAAGGACAGGAATAACGGAGTGGTGACCCATTCATCGGGTAATCATGCGGCGGCTCTCTCTCTGGCAGCCGGAATGAATGGTGTAAAAGCATTCATAGTAATGCCTGAAACTGCACCCGCGGTCAAGAAAAATGCTGTAGCCGGGTACGGGGCAGAGATCACCTTCTGCAGGCCTACACTTAAGTCGCGCGAGGATACAACCCGCGAAATAATGGAAAAAACAGGCGCGACCCTCATCCATCCTTATGATAATTTTAACGTCATCTGCGGTCAGGGGACTGCTGCTCTTGAGCTCCTCCAGGAGAAGAGAGATCTTGATATCGTTGTGGCGCCTATAGGAGGTGGCGGACTGATGAGCGGCACCGCCACAACGGTTAAGGGTTCCAGCGAAAAAATCCTGGTAATAGGAGCAGAGCCATTAAATGCAAACGATGCTTTTATCTCATTCACCACCGGCAGGCTGACACCTTCTGTTAATCCGGTAACAATAGCTGATGGTCTTCTCACTTCGCTCAGCGAGCTTACCTTTTCTGTCATCAGAAGAAATGTCGATGCCATATTCACCGTAAGCGAGGAATCAATTATAAGCTCTATGAAACTTGTGTGGGAAAGAATGAAGATAATTATCGAGCCTTCATCAGCAACTGTACTTGCTGCAGTTGCTGAAAATCAGGCATTCTTCAGAGGCAAAAAGATTGGGCTTATTCTATCGGGAGGGAATGTTGACCTTCGAAAACTCCCCTTCTGAAAACGCCAGCAACCAATCACCAATCACCAATCACTAATAACCAATAACCAATAACATCCTAATCATTTTTCCTGAGGTAGGCTGCAACCGGGTAATGATCGGAGTATCTTACCTTCGTTATTTCAAAATACCGGCTTTCCAGGGAATTATCATAAAGTATATAATCTATCCTGTTTGAAGGGTAATTACCCTTATAGGTAAATCCTGCCCCGTATCCCGATTGGACAAAAGCATCATTTAATCCTTTGCGGATTCTGCTGTAGGAATACGAAACCGGAGTATCATTAAAGTCTCCTGCCACGATCACAGGATGAGGTGAAAGAGTTATCTGGGCTTTTACTGCCCTTGCCTGTAATGCCCTCATGGTATAACCTTTTTTAAGGCTGAGCGAAAGACTTTTAATTTCGTCCAGGGTCTCATTATCTCCGTTGGCTGTCATTTCCTCGAAAAAGGAGCGTTCGAGCCCTCTCAACCTGAAAGGCTGCAAATGGTTATTAAAGATCCTGAACGTGTCATTTTCAATAATGACATCAGTAAATATCGAAAGACTTGATGACCGGGGATGTATTATCTCACCTTTTTTTACAATTGGGAATTTGCTGTATGTAATGATGCCGAAATAGCGGTTTTTTCCGCTTGCATATACTTTCATATGTGAGTGGTAGCTGCCACCCAGAGCCGTTTTGATCTCATTATCCTTAATACCGGGACTCCCTGCCACAAAAAACTCCTGGAGACAAAGGATGTCCGGCTTCTGATCGCGCAGAAAAGCAATGATCCCGATTTCGGAGCTGCCGCCATTTTTTTCAAAATAGTTAAAGAGGCGCAGGTTATAGCTAAGTACTTTAAAGGTGCCTTCCTTAGTCCCCTTTGGTTTACCGATCTTAAAGTAATTTGAAAGATGATTGAATCCAAGGATTATAACAAAAACCGAGATCAGGGCTTCGTACCTTAACAGTACAGCCCATGCAATCACCAGCAGGATATTTACAAGGAGCAGATAGGGATAGGCAAGTCCGAAAAAAGCCGGCAATACAAGTCTCTCGGGACTGATATAGACTGCCAGGTATGAAACAAGAAGGGCAGAAGCAAACAGTATGTTTACCGCCAGAAGGATCCTATGAAGAAGTTTTCTCAAATGGAAATATTAACCGAACGCGAAGTTACTGGTATTCAGGCGGGGAAGATATCCCCGGTTGTTGTTTTTTGACCAGCTGATGCCAGAATTATT
>JADDYF010000445.1 GCA_015712185.1 Bacteroidales bacterium | reverse complement strand
TACTGGAGCATATTGCCGGAAGGATCCTCGATGCAATTTATGCTGAGCTTGAGGGGATCAAGAAGGTCACTGTAAAGGTGTCAAAGATGAATCCCCCTGTCAGGGGAAAGATCGGATCGGTAAGTGTGGTGATGAGCAGGTGAAACCTCATGCTCTCAATCACCCTTTGTCTGGAGAGTGAAGGTGCGGTTTAACGGTAAAACTATTTGTAAAATTTTATTACTTTTGCAATCCGGATTACATGGTGATCCTTCGCCCTGGCAGGCTTGGGATTACACGGTCGGTTTACCGAGTGGTTAGGTAGCGGTCTGCAAAACCGTTTACGGCGGTTCGAATCCGCCACCGACCTCAATGGAATAACATAAAGCCTCTGATATTCAGGGGCTTTACTGTTTTGATATGTATAGTTTTCCCAACTATTTCCCAATTTCGATTTAAACTGATACGAAACAGCAAGCACCAGAGTACCATCCCAGGGACTTACTTCAGAGGATAAAACCCGCAAAAGGTATGCTTCAAAGGGAATAACACTACAAAACAATGTTGTTATCTTGGGTAAACTTGTATAATGCTTTTTCATAGCTTTCCTGCATATGATTTACTTCTTCAATACCTTTCTCAGTAAGTCTATATCTCTTTGCCCCATTAATTACATCAAATAACATTATACAACCTTTCTCCTGTAGACTGCCAAAGTAATACTTCATCTTCTTGTCATTGAAATAACCTACATAACGGAGAATGCAAGAATAACTAAATGATGATCCAACATACTTATGATACAACATCATTCCGTTTAGAATGACAATCTCGTTAATAGTCAGGTTGAACTTCTTACGTATTGGACGAAGGATGCGAAATAGGTTGTATACAATGTATTGTGATAACGATCCTGTAGTGTTATATAACTCCAATGTGTTTTCTTCCCGAACTGTGGTTGCGGAGTCTGTATTTTGTTGTTTGTTCATGATAAATACAAAGATAATTCAATGCTATAAATCACCTGGGACGTCTTAAATCAGGGTATCTAATGGATGCTTTTACTAATAACTGAAGATATTCTGTTGTGCTTTTTCTTTTGCAGGTAAAAAAGAATGCTTTTCTGAGGTGGGTGATACCAATTAGTTGGTTTCCCGTTTAGAAAGTCAGCCCTCCTAAAGTAATGGTGACCACCCTTATGTTTCTTTGTTTATTCAGAGATTGTATAAAGTAAACAATCCAAGACTCGCTCACCAGTTACTAATTCACCTAATTATTGGCAACCCAGCCATCGTATTTGTTATCCTTCTGGCGGTAACTGATGAAGATGTCGTAGTTATATCCTTCAATAATGCTTGAAATCAGAGGTCTATTTATTTCATTATCAAAGTTAAACTATACTAATACCAGAGTCAAGTGATAGTCAGGTTATTAAAGTAAAAAGCCTATGGAGCTGATTTCCAAGGGTAGGTAACAAAGAATTAATAATAATAGCTATTAATCCTTCGAACGGTGAATAGGTTCTCCATAAATTCTACCCATTGAAACTCTGCTTATTTTACCACTCTATTCGTCCAACTGTCTCATCCGCCCTTCATTTTCCAATTATAACAGTTTTGGTAATAGTTTGGTCTTCACTTAAAGATATTAAATCATACCAGGTTCTGTCATCTGAGCTTATTATACCATCACCATTCACATCGATGTATTTTAAACCGCCAATATAAGCACCTGCCTGGGTTGGCCATGAATCAATATCGGCCTGGTTATTAAATACGCCTCCTATTATATAACCATCTTTTATGTTTCTTAGATCACTTTTCTCTACAATCAGGATGTATTTATATTGATTTTGAACCGGCAAATCATTTAATTGTACCATTCCATTAGCGTCAGACGTTGTAGTAAAATCAGGTAAATTGTTATCAAAGGATGACTTGGTGGTGTATAGTTTTATAATAGCATTTGGAGCTATACTTAAAGTTTGGTTTTCTAATGTCCATGAAGTAGCATCCAAAACTCTTAAATCTATCTTGTAATCCTTGATACAGCGAATAGAAAAGCCATTCTGCTTTCCGTCATCATAACGCCAGGAAATATTGTCAGCGTAGCCCACGTACCAGTCCCAGGCACTGCCTGTGCTGCTCTGAGTAGAACTCCACCAAGAACCATAGAGTTCAATGTCCCAGAATGTGCCATTGGAACTACGATCGCCTGCAGGGAGGGCAGTAAAGCCACTTTCGTTGGTAGCTCCAGTATTAGGACTATACCAATGAGATGTACCGGGTTCTTTTAATTTGCCCCCAGCAACACTTACTCCACCTAAATAATTTGTCAGAGTGGTCCATTCAGGATCGGTAGACACATGCCAGCCCGCAGGGCATAGATTCTTTCCGCCGTTACTAGCAGCATCAACTACATACCAGTTATATAATGCTCCGTAAGTATCTTTATAGGTAGTTGCATCATTATTATACCAGCAATAGCCAGGAGTAGAAGATGCTGCCCATGCTGATGCGTTTGCTACTAAAGCGATTGCTGTACCATCGTTAAATTTGGTGGTTTTCAGGTTTTCTGTCATCCAGGTCTGTGTTCCAATCTTTACTACTGGATAATTATTGCCATTTCCATCAGTACAGGCAACATAGTTAAATGAGATGATTTTACTGGAAGTTGGCACATCTATTATTACTGTACTATAAATGCCCGAAATAGCTGTTATCTTTAATAAGTCACCAGAAGTATACTGCATTACTATTTCCGCATACATGCCTTTTGAATCAGTTTGTTTTTCCTCCGCTGCCATTGTATTTTCGTATACTATTTTTGCATCGCGATTCTGTGAACCGGTGCATATTAACCTGCCATTAAATGTATATCTGCCGGAATTGATCCTTACAAAATATATCCCATCTTCAATACCTTGTATATCATAAGTATGCTGACCTTTCGATAATAAATCTCGCGTTTGTACTATTTTCCTCCCTGAAAGATCGTGCAGGGTAATTATCGTTTCGCTCGTTTCAGGTAAAACAAATTGCATCCTTGCATATTCTTTCATCGGATTCGGGTAAATACATATTTTGCTTGTTTCATTATCTTTGATTGTCTCTATTCCTGTAACAACACCCATTAAATGCAATATATCGCTTCCGTTCATTGTCATGCTTTTACCCTGTGATAAGTTTTCGACTTTAACTGTGGTTACTGTAGTACTTTCGCCAGTCCCTTCAAAACTTAAAAGGTAGTCTTGGGCTTTAAGACTCAACATTGAAATAACCAGCAGAATTAACAAGGTACAGGTTATAAATTTTAAATGATGATGATTCGTTTTCATTATATTGAGAATTAGGGGATTCAAGAGAATTTATTAACACAAGTAGTTTTATTTATCAAAGTTACACCAATAAAAAGCCAAAGTCAAATTTAATTTAGTATCCTACCAAGTGTCTGTTAAATGTGGGTAATATAAGGGTATATAAAAAAAGTGATACCTAACTATCACTTTTACCTTTTATGCCTGCCTTCAGGGGGTATTCAAGGGACACCTCAGGTAAAAAATCGGGATACTTATACGTTGCAAAATAAAAGCACCCGGAGCTGATTCCCGAGGGCAGGGAATTGTCAATCTTTTACAATCTATTTAATCCTTAATGCATCTTACAGAATATCCCCAATACACATCCATTGTTTCCCCCCAGCCATGGCCCTCAAAGTCGTATATTAAACATCTATAATAGGCTCCAAATGGTCCAGGAGTAGAACTCCAAAACCAAGCCGAGTGTCCAATTGGATAAAATATCATATCAAGATCACGAGCACCTCCGGGGAGAGCGGTAAAACCACTTTCGTTTGTGGCACCTGTATTAGGACTGTTCCAATGCGTTGTACCGGTTTCTTTCATTTTACCTCCTGCAGAGCCGCCAAGATATGAGACTAATTCTCCCCATTCTGAATGACTCGGTACACGCCATCCTGTTGGGCAAAGTTTTCCTGTATTGACTACATTAAAACTGTAAAGTGCACCGTAGATGTTTTTATTGTTTATATCATAATTATTCCAGCAGTATCCTGGTACAGAAGTTCCATCATTATATTTGGTGGTTTTCAGGTTTTCGGCCATCCATGTCTGTGTGCCTATCACCACAACCGGATAATTATTATTATCACCATCGGTGCAAGCTATGAAATTGGCTGTAATGGTTTTGTCTTGTGAGGGGATATCTATTATTGCAGTGCTATAAATCCCTGATGTGACAGTATACTTCAACCTGTCTCCTGTTGAATAAGCCATGTCAACCGTGGCAAGAGATCCTTTATCTGCGTTACTTAATTGCTTTACATCTACTACCTTGTTATTAGTAATTTGTTCAATACTAATATTCCCATTCGCAGTACCGGTGCTTAATAGTTCTCCTGAATAATTGTATTTATTGCCCTTTATATTGATCAGATAAAAACCATTATTTAGGTCTGTAAGTTGAAATTCCTGAAGTGATTTTTCTAAAAACCTTTGAATCTGGGCAACCTTTCTGCCAGTAATATCAAATACCGTGATAACAGCTTTACCAGCATGAAGCGGGTAAAACTGTAATTTTGGATTACCTATTGAAGGATTCGGGAAAACCTTTAATGCAGATGATTGCCCATTCTCAACCTGATCTATCCCTGTTGTTGCTGTCAAGTGCAGAATATCATTTCCATCAAATGTAAGAGTTGTACCTGTCATTAAGTTCTCAACTTTAACGGTATTAACAGCAGAAGACGCTCCTGTTCCAGCAAAACTGATTAAGTAATTCTGTGCATTGGCTGTAAGTGCACAAAAAATTGCTAATAAAAACAGTACTTTCTTCATGACATTTGATATTATTGGCTCTTTTCTACAAAGTTACACCACTAAAAAGCCAAAGTCAATTTTATTTTTATTTCTCCATGTGTTGTGCAGTGTGTGTCCAGTATAGGGTATATTGTCTGGGTGATACCTAACTATCACTTTTACCTGTTATGCCTGCCTTTAGGAGGTATTCAAGGGACACTTCAGGTAAAAAATCGGTATACTTATCCCTTGTGAAACATTAAGCCCCCAGAGTTAATAAGAGTTTTGGCAATAAGCTATTATTATCAATGGGCATTTCAATCCTTTATGCAACGGATAGAATATCCATAATTCTCTTTGTGATAGAATCTGCCCATATTACTACCATTGTGGCCTATACTTCTGTACCATGCAATTCTTACTTCGAGCTCCGTAGCAGACCACCAACAACCGATATATCCAATGCTGCTGAATGAACCACTGGCGTATCTATAGCCGCCTGGAAGGGCAGTAAAACCACTTTCGTTTGTCGCACCAGTATTAGGAGCCAGCCAATGAATTGTACCTTTCTCTTTTAATTTTCCTCCTGCAATACTGTCTCCCCCTAAATATTTTATTAGGGCAGTCCATTCCTCATCTGTTGGTACATGCCAGTATTTAGGGCAAAGCTTACCAGTATTAACTGCATGCCAATTGTATAATGCCCCGTAAATACTTTTATTGTTAAAATCATTTTTATACCAGCAATAACCAGAAGTATTTAGATTTAGCCATAGTTTATCATCAACTACAAATGGGATAGCTGTACCATCATTATATTTGGTTGTTTTCAGGTTTTCTGCCATCCAAACTTGATTCCCAATTTTTACAATATTATATTCATTTCCATCAATATCTTTAACTCTTCCAGAGCTTTCCAGCAAAGGATTATTAAACGACTTTCCCCCCGACATGTTGAGCAAGATAGAGGTTGATTTTCTTTTCGGTTTGCCCTTTGGCATTGTTTTGAGATTGCCGACACGAGCAATAGCTTCAATAAATGACCGCATTCCTTCAGTATCAGATTCACCAGTTTTCCAATTTGAAATGTCGGCTGTTTGTATTGGTTGAAAGAGAAAAGGAATCGTGACTCTCTCTAAGAAGGCTGGTACAAGTATTTCACGGTTTGCTCCTGTTGCTGCTTCAGCGCGAACCCATTTAGATGCAACCGAGTAATTAGACCAAAGAACAACAACCACCTTGGCAGTATTTAACTCCTTCTCCAATAACTCATCCCATGTACTTCCAACTGGAATTGTTGTATCCCAGAAGACAGACCAATCCTCTTGCATCAAACGGGAAGCAACTTCCAATGCGCGAGAACGATCTTCGCTTGAATAGGCGATGAATATATCGCTCATACAAAATTTTTATAGAAGCACTTTTGGCTTTTCAACTCAGTAATCAAATTTACACCTTATTTAGCCAATTCCAATGTTTTAAACCAGATTGTCGGCTTGCCCGAAGTAGGTCCAATTAAAATTAGAGTATAATTTAATTATTAAGCCTTTGTAGAGCATCCTCAGAGGCTTTCAATAGCATTCTTTCCATTGCCGTTTGGAAAGAATAATGTTTACAGAACCCGGACATGGCTGGTTTGAAGGATTATAATGCACCTCAATG
>JADDYF010000106.1 GCA_015712185.1 Bacteroidales bacterium | reverse complement strand
GTAGGCAGCCTGATTGTATACAATAAGTTCACCATTTCTGTCATAAATCAGGCCGCGTGCCGGATACTGGGTAACATATCTGAGAACATTATTATCGGCAGACAACCTGTATGTGTCTTTTACAACCTGAATTATAAAAAGTCTGATTATCAGACCTGCAGATGCAAGTATTATTATTGCAATAACAATATATTTCCTGTTCAGAAATGCATCTTTCATGGTCTGATCATTTTATTTCCTTTTTCTGAAGTGTTCAATCAGCATAATAAAAGCAATGGAAAACAATGAACTTAATAATACCCTGAATAAAGTTCTGAAGAAATCAGTCAACCTGAATACTTCGACATAAAAGAGCACCAGGTGATGAGCCAGAACCATTATTGTGGTATATATGAAGAACCACCTGGCTCCATAAGTAAACATGGATGGTTCAGATCCCGGTTCATAGCCGTCTCTTGGTGAAATTACCTGAAGGACATAAGGGCGTATGAATCCCACCATGACTGTTGAGGCAGTGTGCATTCCGAGGGATGTGGAGAAGAAGTCGACTACCAGTCCTGTAATAAATGACAGGATCAGTACCAGCCAGGCAGGCAGCTCTACAGGCAGCAGGAGAATAAACAGGATATAGACATACGGATTGACATATCCGCTGAAATTTATATTGTTGAACAACAGAACCTGAAACAGGATCAGCAGAATGAAAATAAGGCCAAATCTAAAGATGTTGTTGATCATTCAAATTGTTTTTCAAGTCCTACCTGCTCGGCTTTTTTCAGATTACCGATAACATTAACATAATGCAGTTTCCTGAAATCGGTCATAAGAGAAACAGTTATTTTGTAGAAGTCGCTTCCCGTTCTTTCAAAATCGCTGATCGTTCCGATCATTATCCCTTCCGGGAATATTGCCGAGTATCCTGTAGTCTCAACTGTATCGCCCTGATTTATTGTTATGTGTTGCGGGATCTCGGTGAGAATTGCTTGTGTATCATTCCTGCCATCCCAGCTTAAGGAGCCAAAATATCCGCTGGATTTAATCCTTGCGCTAAGCCTGAAATCGAGGTTAAGTAGGGACATGGCAACAGAAAAGTTATCGGTGCATCCGACAACCACTCCGGCAACTGCATCACCAGATGTTACAGCCATTTCAGTCGACAGTCCGTCCCTCAGGCCTTTGTTCAGGGTGAAGTAGTTCTTCTGACGGCTGACGGAATTATCAATTACCTCTGCCAGGGTATACTGATACCACTGTTGTTTTGAAGTATCTGATACGAAAAAAAAAAGTTTGTCCTCCTGCTTTTCAAGCAGCTCTATATGGTGTCTCAGAGATATATTTTCCGACGCCAGGGTCTGGTTTATCTCACGAAGGACAAAATATGTCCTGATTTTCATTAATTGCTTTTCAATGCCAATCGTCATCCCCCTGACGCCATTGATAAACCTGCTATTGTGGTAATTATTGGCCGTTCCAAGCAATGCCAGGGCAATACCTTCAAGAATAATAAAGACAATCAGGTTAATATACTTCAGCAGAAAATCAAGCAGGTTTCTCATCCCTACCGGAATATTATCTCATAAGGAATGGAAATTTATCCACATTTTTAAGTGCAACTCCCGTACCCCGCGCAACAGCATGAAGCGGATCTTCAACAATGTTGAAATTGATATTTATCTTATCGGCCAGCCTCCTGTCGATACCTCTCAAAAGAGCTCCCCCTCCGACCAGGTGTATCCCCTTATTGACTATGTCGGCATAAAGCTCCGGCGGGGTTTGCTCAAGGACACTGAGCAGGGCAGCCTCTACTTTCGTTAGCGATTTGTCGAGACAGTAAGCTATCTCCTGATACGATATCGGGATTTCAATGGGCAGCGAAGTCATGATGTTGGGCCCTCTGACAATGTAGTCAGGAGGCGGATTATCAATATCAGGCAACGCGGCACCGACAGCAATCTTTACGTCTTCCGCAGTTCTCTCCCCGATTTTAATATTGTGCTGATGTCTCATATAAGATTGAATATCAGCAGTAAATCCGTCACCGGCGATCCTGATGGATTTATTGCAGACTATTCCGCCAAGTGCTATCACCGCGATTTCTGTTGTACCTCCTCCTATATCTACAACCATGCAACCTTCGGGTGCTTCGACATCGAGTCCTATTCCAATTGCTGCAGCCATTGGTTCATAAATCATATATACATCCCTTCCGCCTGCATGCTCGGACGAGTCGCGCACTGCACGAATTTCAACTTCAGTGCTTCCTGACGGGATGCATATAACCATTTTCAGCGACGGGGAGAAGAAACGCGGATTTTTGTTGATCATCTTAATCATGCCTCTGATCATCAGCTCAGCTGCATTGAAATCAGCAATCACCCCATCCCTCAAAGGTCTGATCGTTTTTATGTTCTCGTGTGTTTTCCCGTGCATCTGCCTGGCCGATTCGCCTATCGCTACAAGTTTACCGGTTATGTTGTCAATTGCGACTATTGATGGTTCATCCACTACAATCTTGTCGTTATGAATAATAATAGTGTTAGCAGTCCCGAGGTCTATAGCAATCTCCTGAGTCAAAAATGAAAAAATTCCCATAAATGAGATATTAATATGTTAGTGCCTAAAATGTCTCTTGCCTGTAAATACCATTGCGATTCCATGAGCAGTGCAGTAATCAATTGAATCCTGATCGCGTACCGATCCGCCCGGTTGGACAATTGCAGTAATGCCTGCTTTATCAGCTATTTCGACGCAGTCTGCAAAGGGGAAGAATGCGTCGGACGCCATTACTGATCCTTTCAGGTCGAATCCGAATGTTTTTGCCTTTTCTACTGCCTGCTTTAATGCATCGACTCTCGATGTCTGACCTATACCGCTTGCACACAGCTGTTTGTTCTTTGCTAAAACTATAGCATTTGATTTGCTGTGTTTGACGATAATATTTGCAAACACGAGGTCTTCAAATTCCGATGGTTCCGGGATCCTCGCCGTGACAGGCCTCATTTCCTTTTGCGATTCGGTACTGTAATCGCGTTCCTGCCACAGAACACCATTCAGTACAGACCTGAAGTTCTGCAGATTTTTCACAGTGCCTTTTCTCTTCAGGATTATCCTGTTTTTTTTCTGTTCCAGTATTTCTATCGCCTTATCGCTGAAACCGGGTGCAATAATAATTTCGAAGAAGATCTTATCGATCTCAGCTGCAGCAGCTTCACTGACAGTGACATTTGAAGCAATGACACCTCCGAATGCTGAGACAGGATCGCAGGCGAGTGCCGCTTTCCATGCATTGACGACAGATTTCCGCGACGCAACACCGCAGGCGTTATTATGTTTTGTTATCACAATAGTCGTTTCCGAAAACTCGTCGATAAGACCAAGTGCAGCATCAATATCCAGCAGGTTATTGTAAGATAATTCCTTCCCGTGAAGCTTTTCAAACAACTGGTCGGGATTCCCAAAGAATATTCCTTTCTGGTGAGGATTCTCACCATACCTTAGCATATAAGAAGTATCTATGCTTTCCCTGAATGCGGTAATTCCGGCCTCCCTGTTAAAATAACTGAAAATTGCGGTATCGTAATTTGATGATGTTTTAAATGCCATGGTCGCATAAAGCCGTCTTTCTTTCAGTGATGTAATACCCTTTTTCTCTTGAAGAAGCCTGAGAAGACCGGGATATTGTTCCCTGGCAGAAATGATCAGAACATCGTTGAAGTTTTTAGCAGCAGCCCTTATCAGAGATATACCTCCGATATCAATCTTTTCGATTATTTCATCCTCATTGGTCGTATCTCTCACTGTTTGTTCAAAAGGATAAAGATCTACAATAACCAGGTCTATTTCGGGGATGTTGAATTTTGCTAATTGTTCCATGTCTTCCTTATTGCCTCTGCGTGCAAGTATCCCTCCAAATACTGAAGGGTGGAGGGTCTTAACCCTTCCGCCAAGGATTGAAGGATAAGTTGTAAGATCCTCAACCTTTTCAGCTTTTATTCCCAGGCTTTCGATAAAACTGAATGTACCTCCGGTTGAATAGATCCTGATTTGGAGTTTATGAAGCAGCCTGATGATCTCATCCAGTCCCTCTTTATTAAAAACAGAAACCAGGGCGCTGTTAATTTTCTTGTCACTCACTATCTGAAAGTTGTAATTGAATTTTACTTTTATCTACGGGCGTTTAAAAATATATATTTTTTCATTACTCACAACAATTACATTCATGTTAATCTTTGAACCTCAATTAACAGGTTTTTTACTTCAGGGTGCTGTTTTTTCTTATCTTTGATCCCCGGTAATAATTCTGAATTACACAAGATGTTACTGCGACTTTTCAAAGAAAGCTTACTGTTTGCTATTAACTCGGTGGTGGTTAATAAGTTAAGAACTTTTCTTTCACTTTTCGGGATAACAATTGGCATATTCTCGATAATTTCTGTATTTACAGTCCTTGACTGGATGGAGAAATCTATACGGGACAGTATTGCTTCAATAGGTGATAACGTAATTTATGTTCAAAAATTTCCCTGGTCATTCGATCCGAACCTTGCATGGTGGGACATAATAAGATGGCCATCGATTTCAACGTCCGATTATGAAGCAATCCTCCGGAAATCAACAAAAGCTGAAACAGCATGTTTTCTTGCAGCTCAGTCTGAACAAATTAAATTCAGGAAAAATATTGCCAGCGAGGTTGTTATCGCGGCAATAACGCCCGAGTTTGAAAATGTCAGGTCATTTGAAATCGATAAGGGACGTTATTTCTCACCGTTTGAATCGTTAGCCGGTAAAAATGTCGCAATTATCGGTGCAGAGGTCGCCGAAAACCTGTTTGATAAAACCGATCCTATTGATAAGGTAATTACCGTAGCAGGATTTAAAACAAATGTCATCGGAGTTATCAAAAAAGAAGGTAAAGGGGGAATAAGCGATAGTGGTATGGACAGGTTGGTTCTCATTCCACTGAATTATGGGAGGACTTTTATTAACTTGCGTAACAGGTTCATTGATACTCAGTTGATGATAAAAGCCAAACCCGGTGCCTCAGTTCAGGAATTAACCGATGAAACAATAATGGTATTAAGGGCAGCTCGCAGGTTGCAGCCGGATGAAGTATCCAATTTTTCGGTTAACAGGGCAAGCCTACTAACCCAGGGATTTGAAGCTGTCTTTGCCGGAATAAATATAGGGGGATGGCTCATTGGTGGATTTGCTATCCTTGTCGGTGGATTCGGTATAGCAAATATCATGTTCGTGTCCGTCAGGGAAAGGACCAATATTATCGGCATCCAGAAAGCTCTTGGTGCCAAACGGTCATTTATACTTCAGCAATTCCTTGCAGAATCGGTTCTGCTATCAGTGATAGGCGGTCTACTTGGGGTAATAATGATATTTATCGGAACACTTGTAGTAAATTACCTGTGGGAACTAAATATTTACCTTACGCTTTCAAATATTATCCTGGCAGTTATTATATCGGGCCTCATAGGTATAATAGCCGGGTACGCACCTGCATACGCGGCTGCCAGAATGAATCCTGTCGAAGCAATTGGTTATTCGTTCGGATAATATCTGTTCTTCTCGATCCATCTGGTAAGATCAACAAACTGATCCACCGACAGCTGTTCAGGTCTTAAACCAAAATCCCTGTAATCCTCCCTCCTGAGATCAAACGAAGCCCTGACCGAGTTTCTCAGAGTCTTCCTGCGCTGATTAAAGCAGGCTTTAACAACAGTAAAAAATAATTTTTCATCGCAATCAAGACTAATTACATTGTTTCTTCTGAGTCTTATAACTCCCGATTTTACTTTAGGAGGCGGTGAAAAAACATATTCAGGCACTGTAAAAAGGTACTCTGTTTTGTAATAAGCCTGTAAAAGCACACTCAGAATGCCGTAGGTTCTTGATCCGGGTGAGGCACAGATCCTTTCTGCTACCTCCTTCTGGATCATTCCTGTTACCTCAACGATCTTATCTTTGTGCTTCAATACCTTAAAGAATATCTGGGATGAAATGTTATAGGGGAAATTCCCGATTACAGCCAATCTTCCTGAGAAGCATGCATCAATATTCAATGTCAGGAAATCGCCTCTGATAATTTCCTTTAAATGTGGAAAGTTTTCCTTCAGATAATGTACTGACTCATTATCCAGTTCAATAACCCTGAAATCGGGAAAGTTCCTGTCTGCCAGGTATCCTGTGAGCATTCCCATTCCTGGTCCCACCTCAAGAACGGACTTGTATCCTTCGCCAGTAAGTGATGCAGCAATCTCGGAGGCAATATTCTTATCCTTCAGAAAGTGCTGGCCAAGATTTTTTTTAGGGTATACCCTGCCCATTTGGTGAAAATTACAATTCGTAGCTGACTATATCTGCAGGAATTCTCTCCCGAACTTCCTCCATATCGGCAGTTTGAGAGTTTCGAGGAATAATATAAACTTCTTAAGGATATTAAAATAAAGTGTAATAAAGAGAACTACCGACATAATCCAGATGGCGACCATGTTAAATAACAACGTCTCAATTTTCAGATCCCCTAATTGTTTATACGGAGCAAAGAAATGTGCCCTGCCGTATCTCGATCCGGGCTTCATAAACACAGGATCGGCCTTTTGAATCACCTTCTCATCAGCTTCATAAAGCTGGATTGTTGTATTCCTGTTCAAAACAAAATCCGCAAGGCTTTCATTATAGTCCCTTTCTTTCAGTCGGATAAACTCTTCGTCCCCGACCCGGCGTTTCATGATGTCGATTAAAGAATCCTGTTTCATAGTCATCAACCTGCTCTTCTGCCTGAGAAGCACTCTAAGGCTGTCGAGATATAGTTTTGCTTCATCCGCATCAATTTCATTAAATCGATCATAATTCAGATTCCCCATCCAATCTCCCTGTGGTTTCATTGCTGTTACTTCTGACAGCTCCTTTAAATGCAGATTGATCTTTTTAAAATTATTCAATGCATGCTCTCTGTATTCCGGTTTCTTTCCGGCAACAAGGCACTCGTCCACTTTCACCTTGAGTGCCGGTACAAGGAAAGTGGCATACCAGTCGTTCTGACTTTTGGTCATTTCATACTCAAAGAAAGGCTTTTCGAAACTGTTACTTTTAAATTGCTCAACACAAATAGCCTCATAAGCCCACCGGGTTGTCATAAAGTCTCCAATTACCGGTACATAAACTTTTTTTGTGATTGAATGGTGCAGATCATCAAATTTAATCATTGCACCACCAAGCAGAAGCTGTGGAACAAGAATCAGAGGTATGAGAATATAAATACTTACTGCTGTCCGCATACCGGCAGAAATATTCAGCCCAAGTACATTTCCAAAACAAGCTGTTGAGAACAGAATTATCCACTGCTGGAAAAGCATTCCCCTTACTTCGAGTATTGCATTTGCCACCATTACAAACGATAACGACTGAATTGCTGATAAGACAAACAAAAAGCTGACCTTGGATAATAAATAACTGAACCGGCTGATATCCAGGAATTTCTCCCGCTCAAGGATTTTCCTGTCGCGGAAGATCTCCTCAGCGCTGACAGTCAGTCCTATAAAGAGAGCTACAATAACTGCCATAAAGAGGAAGACGGGATAATTCTTGTTTGCGGAAAACAGGTAAACCGAGTTTTGGCTGTATTTTGATATGTATCCAAGAATTATTGCCAGCAGGGGTGCTTCGAGCAGGTTGATAGTCATATATTGCCTGTCGGCCAGTTTACGAGTTACATTACGCTTAATGAATGTCCTTAACTGGCTTATTTTCTCAGGAACCCTGAAATTGCTTGGCGGTACTTCTGATTTGTCCGGCTTCCCGTCAAGAGAAGGCATCATCTTCTTCTTATATTTTTCGTACCATTCACTCGGACTGACCTGTCTGTCCTTTCCTGGCAGACCCGAGTTATCTATAACCTTTACCTCGATGATCTGAAGTATATTATCCGTATCGATATTGCCACAATTAGGGCACTCACTTTCAGATGCATTTGCCTGGGAAGTTTCGCTTTTAAAATAGACAAGCGCCTCAATGGGGTCCCCGTCATAGATCATGAAACCGCCTTTATCAAGAAGCCACAACCTGTCGAACATTTTCAGGACATCGGAAGAAGGCTGGTGGATATTTGCAAAAACCAGCTTGCCGCTCAATGCCTGGTTCCTCAGCAGCCACATGACCTTTTCAGAATCGAATGATGATAAGCCTGATGTGGGTTCGTCAATAAACAGGACAACCGGTTCGCGCATCAGTTCCAGAGCGATATTAAGACGTTTCCGCTGTCCCCCACTCACCTTTTTGTTCAGCGGATCGCCTACCTGGAGATCCTTTATCTCAAGCAAATCAAGATCGATCAATACTTTTTCGACCGTATTCTTAAGCTGCTCCTCGTTATAATCACCAAAACACAGGCGGGCATTGTAATATAGATTCTGATAAACTGTAAGTTCCTCAATCAGCATATCATCCTGCGGGACAAAGCCTATTAATCCCTTTATTTCCCGGGAATCGGAATGAATGTCGTACCCGTTGATGAAGAGGTTTCCGCTGGCAGGTCTTATCTTGCCATGCAACAGGTTGAGCAAAGTTGTCTTACCAACACCACTCCCGCCCATAATGCCAATCATGTTGCCCGATTCAACCCTGAAGTTCATTTTCTGGATTCCGTTGTCCGATCCTTTGAAAAGAAACTCTATTCCATGGCCTTCGAATATTATCTTTTCCGGAAACTTTCGGGATACAAATTGCTTATAGATCTTCGAATAATACAGTGGTTCAATGCCATGGCCTTTAATATTAACTCCGCGTTCCAGCAGATATGGTCTGCAGGCAATAATATCCCTCCCTTTGAAATAGAGCGCCTGCGGTCCGTCATAAGTAAGGAGAAGAGTGCCGGTGCTCTCGATATGAAGAATTACCAGGTGCCCTTTGAATCCCTTTAACCTGAGATGACGCCATTTTTCATAATTCTTATACTCATCAGCAAAAGACGATTCAGGATTATCGCTCTCTATAACCAGGATACAATCCGGAGAAACTTCGTCATATGATCTGCCGATCATGAATGCCGTGGCATTGTCATATTCTTTTTTAGGTATGTTGAATGTCCTTGAAACAATATCAATGATTGTTTTCTCCTGTTCTGATACAAGCCCATCTTCAAAGGCGAATTCTATCAGCTGAAGAAATACTATCATTCTTTCCTCAAGAAAAAGCCCTTTCCTTATTTGCCGGCATATGTTTGTAATCTGGAACGAGATCAGGGAATCTTCATCAGCCAACTCATCCTTATCAACTGTCTTCAGCTCGTTGGAATAAAATTCAAGGTTGTTTTCAAACAATGCATAATATTCTTCTTCAAGCTCCCTGTTGAGATATCTCCTGAGGTAGCTGCGCAGGATCTTTTTGCCTCTTGATGAGATCCCAACCGGATTGACAGTTGAGACTATCGCAAAGATATGTATCAGCGCAAGTAAAACAGATTCCCTCATAATGACACTACTCAATAAAAAGACCGCAAAGTGATATGCTTTGCGGTCATATAAATCCCTGATAATTATTGAACAATTTTAGCTCTTACTCCTTCAATAGCTTTGGTAATATCCTTGATGTTTGTTTCTGTGAGACTTGTTGTCAGTCCTGCATATACTTCCTTTATCGGATCAAGCAATTTCACAAAATCGCCAATGATCGGATCTGAAAGGAAGGGAGCCGTGATTTCCAGATAAAGCTCAAACGAGCTTTTTTGCTCGATCAGGTTCTTGGAAATCCCTGCCACATTATAGGCTGCCGCTGAAACATGGGTGGTCAGATACATACCTTCAATCCAGGCGCCGCCAACAACCAGCAGAGCATGCGCTTTCTGGTCGTTCCTACTAAGGTATCCGTAAGTCTCCTCAAATGTATTTGTCAGTATTTTTACAAGTTCATCCTTATTATCAAAGTTTGCCTTTATACTGTCATATACCGATGCATCATAAATTTTGGACATATTAAGCTCATTTGCCAGAGACCGGATAGCACCCAGGTAATTGATAACTTCCTGATGAATATTGTAAAGTGTCACGTAGCTCAGATCGGCACCATATACCCCCATATTTATCGCTTTAGCAGCGCTGTTGAAATACTTTTTTGTATTCGCAATAGGATTTGTTATTCCGAAATTATAACCAACCTCAAGATCGGTGAGCATTTTGATGACTTCTGCAGAAGTGGGCAAAGGATAAACATGCGATTCGATAGACTTTTCAATTGTGTCGAGCTTTTCCATTTCAATTCTCTTCTGTTCATTTGATTGCCTGTTTCTGCAGGAATAACTGGAGGTTAGCACAATACTTACTAAAACCACCGGAAGAATTAAGGCAACAAGAGTCTTTTTCATATTGGTTTTATTTATTGGTACATCTTTCTGAAACGCGTATAAAAGTAATAAATAATATTGAATTATTGTCAGCAGATTCCTATAAATTGATTATTAAGCTTTTTGAATATAAGACTTTTTTAGCAGCTGACAAAGACCTGTGATGCACAGGCTTCAAATCGGAATATCGGGGATTTTAAATTATGCAGCAACTCGCCTTTCCCTGTTTTTTTATTACTTTACGCTCCTGAATTTATAACTATACAATATTTTAATGAGCTGGAATTTTGATGAAGAAATCAACAGGGAAGGCACAGACTGCATTAAATGGGATCTCAGGAAGGATGTTTTCGGGAACATCAATGTAATACCGATGTGGGTGGCAGATATGGACTTCCGGACTCCCGATTTCATCGTAAACAGCCTGCGCGAACGCGTTAACCACAATATTTACGGTTATTCTTTCCGTCCCGAC
>JADDYF010000424.1 GCA_015712185.1 Bacteroidales bacterium | reverse complement strand
ATAACAAGGATGTGCACTTCACCCGCAATGGAAAAGAGAAGCTTCCTGTCTATCTTGGCATCGATGTGGGTTCTCTGAGTACCAATGTGGTTCTGATCGATAAGGATCATAAAGTTATATCACGACGTTATCTCCCGACTGCGGGCAAACCGCTTGAAGCAATTCAGAAAGGCCTCACCGAGATCTACGATGAGGTAGGCCAGGATATCGTGGTAATTGGTGCAGGAACGACCGGATCGGGACGTTACCTTACAGGCGATTTCATTGGCGCCGATACCATTCAGAACGAAATTACAGCTCAGGCAACTGCTGCCATTGACTATGATCCCACTGTAGATACTATATTTGAAATTGGCGGCCAGGATTCAAAATATATCAGCATCGAGAATGGTGTTGTCGTCGATTTCGAAATGAACAAGGTATGTGCTGCCGGAACAGGGTCATTTCTCGAGGAACAGGCTGAGAAGCTGAATATAAATATCGTAGAAGAGTTCGGCTGTATGGCGCTTAAGTCGGAATGCCCCGTTAAGCTCGGCGACCGTTGCACTGTATTTATGGAATCCGACCTCAATTCCTATATGCAGAAAGGAGCGCACAATGAGAATCTTGTCGGCGGCCTTGCCTATTCAATAGTCTATAATTACCTGCAGAAGGTGGTTGCCGAAAGGAAGGTCGGCAATAAAATATTCTTCCAGGGTGGCGTTACAAATAACAAGGCGGTAGTTGCAGCTTTCGAGCAGGTTCTAGGCAAAAAAATCATTATACCTCCTCATTTTGATGTTACAGGTGCTATCGGAGCAGCTATCCTTGCCCAGCGGTCAATGCTGCAGGGACAGAAAAGCCGTTTCAAAGGCTTCGGGATACGGAATATAACTTACAAAATAAGCAGGTTCGTCTGCCAGGCATGTACAAACCATTGCGAGATACGAAGAGTCCAGATAACCGGCGAAAAGAAATCGCTCTATTATGGTGGGCGCTGCGAGAAATATGAAACTGATGACAGGAAAAAGAGTGTGACCCACATACCGAATCTGTTCGAGAAACGGACTGAGATGCTCATGGAGGGCTACACTGAGAAGGAAACGAAAGGACTAGCCACAATTGGCATCCCGAGAGCCCTTATGGTTTATTACCAGCAGTTCCCGTTCTGGAGAACATTTTTTGAGCAGCTTGGATTTACGATTGTCCTGTCGAGAAAGACAGATAAGTCGCTTGTTACACAGTCAATTGAAACAATGACCACCGAAACATGCCTTCCGGTAGAAATTATGCATGGTCATGTAATTGATCTTATCGAAAAAGATGTTGACTATATTTTCCTTCCCTTCATCGTCAATGCAAAACCCAATAAATTCAACAAGACATTTAACTGTAATTGTCCGTGGGTTCAGACCTACCCGTTTATGATAAGAGCAGCCCTGAAAGGGAAAGTTGATGAGTCAAAGTTTCTTACACCGACACTCCATTTCAGGTTCTTCAAGCGGGCACTTGAAAAAGAGATAACAGAATTTTTCTACAGGAAATTCAATCTGAGCAGGAATGAGATAAAGAAGGCTCTGTACAAAGCCGACGAAGTACAGGTCGCATTTGAGAAAAGGCTTATTGAGTACGGTAAAGAGGTCATGAACAATATTCCTGAAAACTGCCGGCCGGTGGTTCTGTTTGGCCGGCCATATAACAGCACCGACCCGCATCTTAACCTGGCTCTGGTTGAAAAGCTGATAAATCAGAATGTCATGCCCATCCCTCTGGATATGCTTGATAATTCAGACAATAATATCTTTACCAGCTACCGCAATATGTACTGGCCCAACGGGCAGAAGATCATAGCTGCTGCCCAGATGATCGCAAAAACCGATGGCTTATATGCAGTTTATCTCAGCAATTTCCGTTGCGGCCCCGATTCTTTCATCCATCACTATGTGACCGAAGAGCTGAAAGCTAAACCATTCCTGCATCTTGAGGTGGATGAGCATTCAGCCGATGCCGGAATGGTAACCCGTATCGAAGCATTCCTCGACAGCCTTAAAGGTGCTGAACAGAATGAAAAGAGAGATCACGAGATATTCCGTCCAAGGCCAAGCCCTGCTTCTCCGCCGAAAGAAAGGATTCTCTACTTCCCATATATGAACGACGGCGCATATCTCCTTTCAGCTGCAGTCCGTTCGTGCGGTATACCTTCAGAAGTACTGCCGATGCAGACAGAGGAGGATATTGCAATCGGCAGAAAATATACGTCATCAAAGGAATGCTTCCCGATGATCTGCACAACCGGAAGCTTTATCAAAAAACTTCAGGAGCCGGGAATAGATCCGTCAAAAGTATGCTTCTTCATGCCCGACCATAACGGACCATGCAGGTTTGGACAGTATAATCATTTCCACAGGATCCTGTTTGACAAGCTTGGATATAAGGATGCTGAGCTTATTACTCCGTCAAACGACACATCTTATGAAGACGTGGCAGGCGAACATGGCCAGAAATTCAGGATAAACGCATGGAAAGGCTTCATTGCTGCCGATTTTCTCCGTAAGATCTACAGGGAAACAAGACCATACGAAATAAACAGGGGAGATTGTGACAGGCTCTACTGGGAGTCGTACGACAAGCTTGAAAGATGTATAGAAAAAGGCTCAAGGGGATTAACAAAGCTCCTCGAAAATATAGCTGCTGAGTTCCGGGCTGTAAAAGCTGACCGCAGTGAGAGGAAGCCTGTTGTGGCAGTGATCGGTGAGATATTCATGCGTGACAACGCAGGATGCAACGGGAATATCGCAAACCGCCTTGAGGATCTTGGTGTGGAGGTGGTTGTCGGACCTTTCTCGGAATGGATATACTATTCCACCTACAGGTTCACACGCGACAGCAAATGGAAGAACGACAAAAAGGGTATACTGAAATCGAAGATCCAGGGATTTGGTCAGGATGTAATAGCATATACTCTCCTGAAGAATATCAGGAAATTTACCGATCATCATAAAGATGTTTCGTTGCACGATATGCTCAGGTTGTGCAATGCCTATGTGGATAAATACTATGACGGCGATCCGCCGATAGCTATGGGGACATCCGTAGCACTGTACGACAGGGGTGTTTCAGGTCTTTGCGCTATTCTCCCGTTCACATGCATGCCAGGGACTCTGGTCGCATCGCTGAGCGATTCATACAGGAAAGATCACGGAAACATACCATTCATTAATGTTGCATATGACGGACAGGACAGCGTCTCTCTGGAGACAAGGCTTCAGGCATTTGTGTACCAGGTAAAGGAGTATGCACGTTCCAATAAGCACATCAGATCTGAAAAGAAGAGTACAGTTCTTCAGGAAGCCGAGTGATTCAGTAATCAGGTTATAAAACGCCAAATCCCATCATACTCAGCATCTTCTTGACTTTTACCGGTGCTTCCTCGAGGCTTATCTTATATGCATGGAATTCCCTTCTTATAGGATAATCGCCTCTCAGGTTCTCAAAATCGTATGGAGATGCCCTTAAATCCATACTGTCCGATTCAATGTCGTAGGTATGAAATACAGCTTCCCTTATAATATCCTCCTCAGTTTTCCCTTTTCCATTCAGCCTTATGACCGGTACGGGCGGTGGCGGGACATCCTGAGGATACCATTCTTTAATAGGGAGACTGAAGAAGCTGCTCAAAGTATTGACAATCATCGCTGTTCCGTTTGCTTTTCCGTCGGTGGAATAACCGGCAATATGGGGCGTTGTTATAAAAGCCTTACCCATCAGTTCAAGATCAATGTCAGGTTCATTCTCCCAGACATCTATCACTCCGCCTCCGAGACTGCCGGACCCAAGAGCTGTTTTGAAAGCTGTGGTCTCAATTACCTCTCCGCGTGAGGTATTAAATATCCATGCACCTTTTTTTAATCTTCTGAATGTATTCTCATTGAAGAGGTGATAGGTTTTATCGCCGACAATATTTAAAGGGACATGCAATGTTATAATATCCGACTCATGGAGAAGGGTATTAAGAGTGACATAATTCTTTTTGCCTTCTTTCCTTGCCCTGGGCGGATCATTAAGCAGGACATTCATACCCATAACACGGGCGAATTTTTCTACTTTCGAGCCAACATTCCCAACTCCTACTATCCCGATGGTTTTGTCCTTCAGACGGAAACCGAAATCGTGTGCAGTCTTCAGCAGCGCAGCAGCCATGTATTGCTGTACTGACGATGAATTGCAGCCCGGAGCATTGGCCCATTTAATATTATGTCGATTGCAGAATTGTGTATCAATATGATCGAAACCTATTGTTGCAGTTCCTATAAATTTTATCCCGGAACCGGCAAGAAGTTCTTCGGTACACTTAGTCCTTGTCCTTATAACCAGGGCATCAACATCATCCAATATCTCCTTCCCTATTTTTTTCCCCGGCAGATAAGAAATCTTTGCATATGGATCCAGTATTCCCTTCAGAAATGGTACCTTATCATCCGCAAGAATGTTAACCATGACAGACAGTTTCACATGAGAAAGATACTAAATTTTTTGTATTTAAAGCCAGTTTGATCAGTGCGAATTAAAAATTGATCGTAAACTGAATCGTGAAATCCGCATTTAACAGAGAACATAAACAAACAATCATTTATAGTTTTTGTTCCATTAGTAACTAACACTTTTAGTAATGGAAATATTTTCAGATCAGGCAGCATCGAATAAAAAGCTCTACCAGCTGGGATTTACCTTTGCAGTAATTACAATTATATACAATATAATCGAAGGCCTGGTTTCGATGTGGTTTGGATACTCCGATGAAAGCCTCGCTCTTTTTGGTTTTGGCATTGACAGCATAGTTGAAGTGATCTCAGGTATCGGTATTGCCCATATGATAATACGGATCAGGCATCACCAGGAAGCACAGAGGGACAGATTTGAAAAGGTCGCACTGAAGATCACCGGTATTTCATTTTTCGTACTGACTGCGGGACTGACAATATCTGCACTCTATAATATTATTACACGGCACAGGCCGGAAACCACTTTATGGGGTATCATTATATCGGCGATCTCCATCATAACAATGGTTTTGCTTATCGCAGGTAAAACAAAAGTCGGAAAGAAACTTGATTCAGACGCAATTCTGGCAGATGCGGAATGTACAAGGGTTTGTGTTTACATGTCCCTTATCCTGCTTATCAGCAGCGGAATTTATGAACTGACCGGATTCATCTATATTGACAGCATCGGAACGCTAGGACTTGCATATTTCTCATTCAATGAGGGCAGGGAATGTTTTGAACGCATAAAAAATAAAACAGAGAATACTTTTGCTCAGGGCTGACATTTTTTGTATTTTTATAGAACAAATAACCTGAAACTAAATAATATGCCATGAAGCCAATTCCTGTTATCTTATTGCTTATTTTATCTCCTCTTGCAGGAATAAATGCACAAAAGCCGATTATAATATCGGAGGATAGCATAACGATCAGTAATAATCGCCTGCCCGGATTTTCTGTGACCATTCCGGAGGTTGAGTATGAAAAGACATTGAAAAACTGGATCAAGGAAATACAAACGGGGACCAAATCAGATGTGGTTACAGAGGGCGGTGAGATGTCCATCTTCGGTGCCATTATCAAAAGCATAACCGAAAATCCTGTAAATATTTACAGTAAGCTGATCGACCGCGATACTGTACTTAACCTGCAGATAGTTATTGAACTGAAAAAAGATCAGTATGTAGAAAGAGCCTCAGGGGAGGCTGAGGTTGCCAAATCCAAAACCTATTTAATGAATTTTGCTAAAACGCAGTATCTCGAATTAGTGAGTGAACAGCTTAAAACAGAAGAAAATAAGCTGAAGGATATTGAAAAAGAACTTGGTTCACTCGAGAAAGATCAGTCGGGAATGGAAAAATCGATCCGCTCAAATAATAAGGTTATAACTGCCGAGAAGGAAAGACTGATAGTTCTGAATAATGAACTTACTACGGTTTCCGCTGCCATAATAGAGCATAACAGCCAGCTGAGCGTTATGGAACCCGGAGATGAAAGGGATGAAAAAATAAAGTACATAAAAGACCTTGAAAAGCAGAAAAAGAAAACCACAAAGGCTATTTCATCTTCTGAAAATAAGATAAGCAAAGCAGATAGATCTATAAACGATGCTACCAGGGCAATCCCCAAGATCGACAATACCCAGGAAAGAACCAGGAGCAGGATATCTGACCAGGAAGCTGTGGTTCAGAAATATATCGACAAGCTCAATGCAATAAAAGCCTACAAATAGATCCCTTTTATCAGACCTGTATGGTAATTAAGTCATATTTGATTAGAAATATAAGTGAGAATATCTATGCGGGCAGCAGTATCGTTTATTAGTGCCCACGTATAATAAAACGTATAACAATACACATTTTAATACGTTGAAATGAGCAATGGGCACCGTGTGCCGTGAATCCGCTATCTCATTCTGCCACAAACCTCTGTAACTCCCTGTAAAGACTCTGTACCGGAAGTCCGACAACGTTGAAATATGATCCTTCAATTCGGCTGCATCCTGCAATTCCTATCCATTCCTGTATGCCATAAGCACCCGCCTTGTCGAAGGGTTTGAATTTATCAACATAATAGGCAATCTCCTGCTCTGAAAGCTCATTGAAAGTCACTTTAGTTGAGACTGCAAAGGTCCTGCTTTTCTTAACCGAAAGGATACAAACTCCCGTTATTACATCATGGGTATTGCCCGAGATTGCCCGCAGCATCTGTTTGGCGTCTTCAGTACCGGCCGGCTTACCCAGTACCGTGTTATTGCACCATACAATGGTATCAGCAGTGATTACAATTTCATCATCAACAATCTCACTGGCAAATAACCTGGCCTTCTCATAAGCAAGGTACAAAGCAATCTCTTCTCCCGACAGGTTTTCCGGATAATCCTCGGGATACTCTTTGATAACCACGTCAAATCTGAGACCCAGTTCTCTGAGCAGCTGTTGCCGCCTGGGAGAACGGGATGCAAGGATGAGTCTGTATTTATCAAGATTCTCTATAATCATCTTCCAAGGAGATTCCAGGTCAGTATTGCTTTTACGAGTATTGAGTAAAGAATCCCTGAAAGCATGGAAATTTTAAGAATATTACTTGCACTGTGTATCTGATTCCTGTTCTGGCTGGCAATCACCCTGTACAACACATAAAGAAGAGGCAGCACAATGAGAACAGACATATAAATGACTGTAATCAGATCGTTTATAAAAAAATACCATACGAGATAAAGCAATATTATCGTGATTAGAATAAGGCTGACCGCCACTATCTTGGCTGTTGTAACACCCATTACAACGGGAACAGTGTTCCTTCCATATGCCCTGTCCCCTTCAAAATCTTCAATATCCTTGATAATTTCGCGTGTAAAGGTGGTAAAAAATGCAAAAAGAGAGAAACCGCCAACCCAGTAGAAAATGATATCGAGACTTGGCACCCTGACTGCATTTGCAGCATAAAACCTGTACAGTGCAGGCCATTCATAAAGCACCACGAGCAGGGGCACCATTGCAGTGAGTACTGCCACGACCAGGTTACCGATCAGAAACTGCCGCTTATAGCTTGCCGAATAGAAATAAAGAAGGCCCGACACGATCAGGAAAAGAGTTCCCATCCAGAAATATCCGGCTCTCCATGAAATGTAAAATCCGATAAGCACACCAACAATGTTGAAAACCGAGTGCCAGAGCATTGCCTCGCGCCTCGGAATCTTTGTTCCGACAATGACCTTACCCCTGTTTATGAGATCGGTTTTGATATCGAAGTAGTCATTTATAACATATCCACCGGCAGTAATAAGTGTTGTGGCTAATACCAGAAGTATAAAATTAAACCTTGAAAACTGAAGCACCATCGGAATTTCATCACCTGAGCCTGCCGACATCACAATGCCAATCTTGCTTATCACAGGTTCGATAACGGCATATCTCATCAGTATCATTGTCAGTACGACAATAAGAAGGTTCTTCCACCTGATAAGGGCGAGAAATTCTTTTATGTTACCAGGAAAAGGCATCTGCGTTCATCCATCTGTTGTGCAACCTGAGTACCTGTTCAATGACATCCCTCACACATCCTTCCCCCCCCTTCTTATCCGAGATATATGATGCAGCCTGCTTGATCTCACTGTCAGCATCTGCCGGGCAAACAGCAACGCCGGCCTGTCTCATCACCTCCAGATCAGGTATATCATCGCCCATAAAAAGTATCTCCGAATCATCGAGTTTATGCTTCTTCTTAAAATTCATATAATGATCGAGCTTTGAACGGCTGTTCAGATAAACCTCTGTTACCCCGAGCGTTTTAAGTCTCTTAAGATACTCCTTTGCATTGCTGCCAGAGATAATTCCGACAAAATAGCCATTCTTAACCGCCAGTTGCAGGGCATATCCGTCACGAAGGTTAACGCTTCTGTTCGGGACTCCGAAGACGTTCAGGCTGATGGTCTGCAATGATAATACACCATCAATATCAAAAACAAATGCTTTTACCTTCGACAGATCTTCTTTGAAATTAGCCATTCCTCAACTGGTTTTTATAATGTGTTACTATTGATTGTGTAATTTCCCGGTACATACCCTGCAATTCGGGCGAGAAAGATAATAATTCCAGATGCTTTTCAATAGTATTAAGGTCATTTCGTACTGCAGGACCTGTCTGCGATACGGCAGCGCCTTTTTCCATTGCCTTTGATACAGTTTCAAGTATCAGCGGATTGAGAACTTCCGGTGAAAAGCCAGCTCTAACCGCAATCTCATTTCCTGCTGTCAGCATGTGGTTTACAAAATTGCATGCAAAAACACCTGCAAGATGCAGCATTTTCCTTCGACCGGCATCTGCAAAATGTACTTTCCCTCCTATTGATTCAGCCAGATTTCGAAGGATATCCGCAGAATCGGTATCAGATGCCTCAATAAAGAAAGGCAGATCCCTGAATAAAATATTTCTTCCTTTCGAGAATGTCTGTAAAGGATACAGAATGCCGGTTTTTTTCATCCCGGCAGGGAATACATCAAGTCCATAGCTCCCGGCAGTATGTGCAACTAATGTGTCTTCACCGCATTCAATCTTCCGAAGAGTCTCTTCCAACCTGTTATCGGGTACTGCAACAATAATTAAATCAGTGGAATCCGTAAATATCAACTCAGTTGACCACGATGCCTTGCACATGCCTGCCAGTTGTCTGGCATTAATGCCTGATTCTGATACTATTTTATTGATTCTGATTCCTGAACGATAAAATTCCATGCACAGGGCTCCGGCTACTCTCCCTGCACCTGCAAAAGATATATTGTTCAGTATCATTGAAAGATTTACTTTTTCCCGTACAGGTAAGATTTAAGTCCGGTAACCTGAATGTTATAAACCTTGTAGAGGGAATAGTAATATGAATTGCTGGCGTTCATCAGATAGCTGCATTCCCAGAAAGCATCTCCTGAAAGAAGTATCTGATCGTCTGCTGAAATATCCTTAAAAGCCGCGTGCATTTCACTGGGATTGCAGAAATAATAGGTTGAGTAGCCTATTGAAAAGTAGGCATTCGTGCCATCGCTGTTATATACAATATCGGAATAATCAAGAAGCTCTTCATCCAGGGAGAAAAGTATATCTTTTCCGCAGCCGCACTTTTTCTGCTTTTTACACCCCGACCATGAAAAAACAGGCAAAATCATCAAAAGCACAACAAGGATCTTCCTTATAATATATCCTCTCATCTCACGAGGTTATTTGCTGTTAATACAATACCAACATGCAAAGTAAGGTTTTATTTCATTGATAACAAAAAATAAGTCGTCAAAACGGATTTGACGACTTATTGATTAAGTGACAGGCAGATTAAGCCTGCGCTGTTGGTCCGCCAAAACTTAACGGCATCACAGGGCCTGATCCTTTGACCTCTTTAATGGGCCCGTGAACCGATTCATATTTTGCAATATTATCCTGAAGGGCAGCAACAAATCTCTTTGTATGCTCCGGCGTCAGAATTATCCGCGATTTTACCTGGGCTTTTGGAATACCCGGCATTATCCTGATAAAATCTATAACAAACTCCGAAGGCAGGTGAGTTATTACTGCAAGATTTGAATATATTCCCTGAGCAACTTCCTCGTTCAGTTCTATATTTATCTGATTTGGATTTTTAGGATCTGACATATCCATGATTTATTGGGTTTGCTTTCTGCTCCTTGTTTTTGTCACAGTTTCACGTTGCGGTTCGGAATCCATTTCAGCTTCTACAGGTGCCGGCGTCTCCTTGTCAGAGTTGACAATGGCTTCGTATTCTTCGAGAGAACCGACAATAATACTGTTATACTCACGAAGGCCTGTTCCTGCCGGAATAAGATGTCCGACTATTACATTCTCTTTCAGCCCTTCCAGCTTATCGACCTTACCCAGTATTGCTGCTTCATTAAGCACTTTTGTTGTTTCCTGGAACGAAGCGGCAGAGAAGAAGCTGTTGGTCTGCAATGCAGCCCTTGTTATACCCTGCAGTACCTGACTTGAAGTTGCAGGTATTGCATCCCTTGATTCAACTATCTTCAGGTC
>JADDYF010000416.1 GCA_015712185.1 Bacteroidales bacterium | reverse complement strand
TGATTTCAACCTTTATGACCTTGTGTCGAAGTACAGGCTTCCGGTAATTGAAACATATAACAGCCTGACATTCCTGCAGAGAGAGGGATATATTGAGTTCACCGAGGAAATAAACAATCCTTCACGTGTCCATTTTATTGTGGGCCGCGATGACCTTTACAAATTCCAGGTGGCAAATGAATCATTCGATTCTTTCATCAAGCTGCTGCTTCGGTCATATACGGGGATGTTCACAGAATTTGTTCCGGTAAACGAAGATACTCTGGCAAACAAATCGGCATTATCACGAGACGCTGTTTACAGGTTCCTTGTGAGATTATCGTCGCTGAACATCATACGGTATATTCCGGGGAAGAAGACCACGCTGGTAATTTTCAGCGAGGAGCGGCTTGTGCGCAAGGCACTGCTTATCTCGCCTGATAACTACCTTCATGTCAGGGAGAAATATATTATCAGGTTAAACAAGATGATTGATTATGCTGAGTTCAACACCAGGTGCAGGTCGGTGATACTGCTTGATTATTTTGGCGAGGAAGCTGACCGCTGCGGGATTTGTGATGTCTGCCGTGAGAGGAATGAGCTGAATCTGAGCAAATATGAATTTGACCTGATACTCGATGAGATCAAGGAGCTGCTGGGTACACAGAAGTTTGATACTGCACAGCTGATCACCAGGGTAGGGATGCCTGAGGACAAGGTTGTAAAGGTGGTAAGATGGCTTCTCGACCACAACAAGCTGGTTATGGATGATCACCACCTCCTTTCGTGGCGGGAACCTGATCTTTTTTCCAGATAATTTTATCTTTAACCACTGACACAGAATTACACGGAGTTTAAGAATTATCTCAATCCGTGTAAATCCGTGTCCCCTGTGGTAAAACTTCTTAAGCAGGTTATAAGCCTCAGCAACGTATAATTATACGTTTAATAATACGTTGATAAAATTTCTTACAGTTCTGTCAGCAGGATGTTTCTCCAGCTAACCTTGATGCCGCCTCCGCTGTGTATCTGAAGCATCACCCGTCCTTTACCCTGACCTATCTTCTCATCCTGAAGGTCAACCATCATCACCCCGTTCAGCCATGTGGTGATCTTATCTCCGACCACCCTGATCTTCATGGTGTTCCATTCACCCATCTTCAGTATAGTTTCCTTTTCATCAGGGATCCGGGCTATCCAGCCTCTTCCATATGATTCGTAAATGCCACCGGAGTCATTTCCAGGAGGTGCAACCTCAACCTGCCAGCCTGATATACTTACACCTCTGCTGATAAAAGAGCGTATAAAAATCCCGCTGTTGCCATTTGCAGCCTGTTTGAAATCCACACTCAGCTCGAAATCATTATAATATTTTCTTGTTCCGAGATACCCGTACTCTTTATCAGGACCGCTCTCGCATACAAGTTCACCGTTTTCAACGTACCACAGCTCAGTTCCATAGACATCCCATCCGGTAAGATCTTTCCCGTTGAAGAGATTTTCCTGTTTGGGTTTCCGCGGCAGCTCTTTAAGCTTCATATTCCTGAACCACACCCTGCTGCCATGGTCCTGGAGTGCAAAGAGTCCGCTTCTTGCCAGTCCGTATTCCGGAGCGAAATCCCATTTTCCGCTTTCCTTCCGTTTGAACCAGTCTTCAGTCCATGCTTCAAAGCCAAGCACCTTCTGACCGTTGAGCCAGTGTTCCACCGTACCATTATCAAAAACTATTTTCGAGGTATTCCATTCTCCTGCTTCTTTAAGCACCTTCTTTGTTGTATCGCATACATACATTGCATAATCTGCAGCCGCCTTCTGCCACTCCTCTATGGGATCGGGGAAGCCGGCATCGTCAATTAACTGGAATTCCGGTCCTGTAACATACGGTACTTTGTACTGGGGGCGCTCAACAACGTGGTAAAGCAGACCGCTGTTACCTCCCTCCGCTATTTTCCAGTCGAAGGTTATAATGAAGTTTTCATACTCCTTTCTGGTCACAATGTAACCTGTGCTGTCGCTGCCGGTTCCGAGGGCAGTAAGTGTTCCTTTTTCAACTTTCCAGGGAGCTGTGATTGTGTCGCTGCTGCCCTTGAAGTCGCGCCAACCGTCGAGGGTTTTTCCGTCAAAAAGAAATACCCAGCCCTCGGCTGCTTCCTGTCCGGTAAGTTTATTTGCCAGTTTGCAGCCTGTCAGGTATAATCCTGTAATAAGGACAGCAAGCAATAATGAGATCTTTTTCATTTGTGTTTGTATTTAATTTAATTTAATTAATTGTGAGCATAAGGGTCTTAAGATACAATATTTCGTTCGTTCCAGCAGTTTCTGTTCGCTGTAATTATTTTAAAAGAAACATGTAAACGGTTCATCCTGAACTTCAAAATATGGCATGAACTCAAAATCAGCAATCCCGGCAACGGTATAATGAAGTGGCTTGTCCGGCACCGGCTTAAGATTCTTAAGCAGTTTTCCCCTGTCAGTCTGAAGAATGAGATTCTGAGTTTCACCTTTTATGTTAACATAAGCCATCAGTACCGGCCCGTATTCCAGTGCGTAACATTCCAGGTAATCCCTGTCCGCTCCGTCATATTTTGTCATCCTGAAATCTGCAGGCAGGGTGAATGATATCATATCGCCGTTCTTCCATTGCCTTTGTATTATAACGTAGGTTCCCGGATTGCCGATGACAACCGTTTTCCCGTTAACCTTTACAGCCATTTTCTTTGCAGCCCACGAAGGAACGCGTATCCTTATACTGGATTCAACAGGTGTATTGTTATTCACAATCAACCGTACGTTATTATTGTAAGGGAACTGAGTTTCCATTTTAAGAATCATTGTCCCTGCTTTGGTTGTATGTTTTACAGTTGAAGCCGAAAACAGGTCTACGTAGATCCCGTCATCAGCTGTTGAGTAAATGAATTCCGGTATTGCCCCCATAATCCTTGTGCCCTGGCCTTCACAGCAGGTGCTCATGCTGAATGGCTGGCGGTTATTCAGATCCTTATGATCGACAAGTACTGAATGATAACGGATTCCTTTGTTACCCACCTGGTTGGCGATCAGATTATTATAGATAGATTTCTCAATCTCTGCCACATACTTTTCTTCCTCCGGATCAAGCAGGTGAAAGCGCTGATTAAGGAAAGCCCAGAATACACTTCCGCACAGTTCGCCCGTAGATCTGTGGAGATGATATGATTTTGGTGGATAGAGGTCTGTCCCTTCACAGATGGCTATTGACCCTCCGATATGTTCCCAGTTATCGTGATACAGGTCCCATGCGCCTGCAGCAGCATCAAGATATTTCTTCTCACCTGTCGCCCTATAGAGATCGAGGTAGGGTTCAATGCCGGTGATCAGGTAGTTATGAGGCCTGTCGTACGGATAAAGCCATATCGCTTTCGGATCCCTGTTTGCCAGCTGTTCCATCCAGTAGTTTTCCTGGAAATACTGCTGGACGACATAAATATCATCGGGTTTTCCCACCGGAGTGAAATAAGTGCGTGTACTTGGGATGATACCCTGGGTGCCCTGTCCTGCCCTCCTGAGCATCTCAGGCAAATAAACGGAATTATCGAACCAGTCATAAAATCCGCGGAGCAGCGCGAATGCCTTTGGATTGCCGGCATAACCGGCTTCAATCAGACCGTGTGTAACCCACGATCGTGTGTATGCGCCATATTCACCCGAAAAAATCTTGTTTTTGGGGTATGCCATAATATATCCGTCCGGTTCCTTGCATTCATCAATAACATCTACAATCCTGTTCATCCTCTCCCTCAGTTCAGGATTTTCTATCCACCGTAAAGTATTGCCTGTACCCATGAGGAAGCGTCCGGCTTCCTGTCCGGGAAGATCGACGAACCAGAAATTGTTCAACCTGTTTTCAAGCGGTTGTACCGGCTTTCCTGCCTTCACCCTGAAGTTCCTTACAAGTTCATCGAACGTGAACGAAGTCATCAGGTAGCTGATGTTATTTTCCATTGTCTTCAGGAACAAACCTTCGCCCGGAACAACGCCTCCCTTTGGAGCCTGAGCCCTGTAAGGGACCGGCTTCCATCTTTCAGCAGGGATAATATTCTGCGGATTGTCAGTGATAACACTCTCTCCCTGCGGACGCCCGGGACGGGTCAGAACAGATTCTCCAAGATCACCTGTTTCCGAATCAGATACTTTACATCCAACGGCTATATCCCTGCCCTCAGAGAGGATCATTATTTTTGTAAGGGCAAGCCTTTGCTGTCTCAGACGAAGTGCCGTCAGCCTTACATACCTTCCCCATACCTCTTTCTCTGAAAATGTTACTATCTCATCATAAGGATCCCTGAAATCCTCCCTTATCCGGTTCTCATACATAACCGAAGTGCTGAAATCCCTGTCGTCCGATACCTCTATCTTGAACCGTGCCGGGAAACCTATGGAGGATACATATCCCCATGGATTTACTCTTGGCAGAAGTTTGATCCCGTCAATCTTTCTCATTTCACCCAGGTCGACCTGTATCCACCGGATCTCATTGTCAGTCTTCGCTAACTTTGATTCATAAACCGGT
>JADDYF010000414.1 GCA_015712185.1 Bacteroidales bacterium | reverse complement strand
CCTTATCGGCTTCAGAATTCAGACAGATAAAAAAATAATCCTGATAAATGAGAAGGAACTGGTACACAGTCTCGCTGCCCGGCTGATTTCAACCAAAAAAGGCACTTTTACTCAGGAATTCGGCGAAAACTATTCAGTTCTGAATATGCTACTGCCGTTCATGAATCCTCTTCCGGAGACAAAACCTTACGTAGCTTCTCCAAGAATTGAAGAACTTATCCAGAAAGAGAAAGTCCATAAGGAGCTTAAGGATATCAAGATATTGCTTGTTGAAGATAACCTTATAAACCAGAAGATAACTCTTCTGACACTGGAACCGTTGGTGAACTGCATCGATACCGCAGGCAACGGGAAAGAGGCTCTTGATAAATTCGGGACTTCCAGCTTCGACTTAATACTAATGGATATTCAGATGCCGGTGATGAGTGGCCTTATTGCTGCAGAAAAGATCAGAGAGCTTGAGACAAGCACAAATACGCATATCCCTATAATAGCAATTACCGCCAACGCAATGCTCGGCGACAAGGAAAAATGCATATCATCTGGTATAGACGATTATATAAGCAAGCCCTTCCAGCCATCGCAGCTTATAGATAAAATAAAGAAATATATCTGATTGTCATTTAACCCGGGGCCTGAAACCGATAACCATAATATCGTCAACCTGGGCATTACCGGCCATCCACTTCCTTATGTTTTCCTCAAGAATTGATTTCTGGTCATTCATAGGGAACCTGTGAATAGTCATCAGCAGATACCTGAACCGCCGGTACATGAATTTCTTGTTCTCCCTGCCTCCAAACTGGTCGACATAACCATCGGAAAAAATATAAAAAACATCATCTTCCATAATGTCCAGCTCATGATTTGTGTATGAATTGCCGGACGGATTCATTCCTATAATGATCTTGTCTCCCTTGATCTCAATCAGGTTATTATTCCTGATTAAGTACATCGGGAAGAAAGCCCCAGAATATTCAATTTTATTCCGTTTCCTGTCAATTGCACAAAGCCCGACATCCATCCCGTCCCTTATTATCGTCCCGATGTTCTTCTCCCTGCTGAAGGTTTTTTCAAGACCTTTATTCATTACGGCAAGGATGAGCGATGGCGTCTCAATATTATCCTGATTTATTGTTTTTTCTATGATTTCCATACCAATCATAGACATCAGTGCTCCAGGCACGCCATGTCCTGTACAATCTGCTGCCACAATGAATATCTTATCCCCTTTTTCTTCTATCCAGTAGAAGTCACCGCTGACTATGTCCTTCGGCTTGAAGAAAATAAAAGAGTCTTTAAAATGCTTCCTGAAATATGTCTCTGAAGGCAAAAGGGCATCCTGGATCCGCTGGGCATATACAAGGCTGTCAGTCATGTTCCTGTCTCTCAATTCAAGCTCAAACTTCTGTTTTTCCACCTGATCAAGAGCCTGCTCTTTCTCTGAAAGCAGCTTCCGGGTTCTGATGAGGAGTCCTGTGCGTAAAATAACGAGCAGATAAACAAGGGCAAGGAGCAAACCTATATAGAAAATAAAACGGTATGGAGAGCCAGCCTGAAAAGTCTTTAACTCCTCCCAGATCATAGCCGGGTATAGTTCTCCCCCGGCTAAAAATAAAAAAATATATACCAGAAAGAATCCTTTCATCAGATAATACAAAAATAAATTATTTATGGATACCTTCTGACTGCCGGATCCCGAAATTACTCTCTGGCTATGCCGATGATCAATTCATCATTTCCCTCATGGACCAGCCGCAGATTCTTAAGAGATGGTGAGGGTATGAATGTACCGATACCCAGGGATTCCCATTTCTGGTCTATGACTTTTATAGTTTCTTCGGAAGAACAGACGACATTTGGCCATTTACGGGGAAAACCGCCCGGACGAAACGCTTTAATAGTTCCGTCAATATAAAGTGTAGTATCGGATATATGTACAATATCCCTGTGAGGATCTGTATTACCGAGAACCTGCCAGACAACTGTGAAAAGGTCATAAACATCTACCGAATGATCAACCGCAATAATCACCCTGAAATCGCCCGTCAATTCTCCTTCAGATAACCTATTCCTGCTTTCTGCCACGATCTGCGGATCTTCTGCCTGGTTTAATGCCATAATCATAACAGGCATACTTTCAGGCATGATATTAATTGCAGAGACCGGGATACTGAGTTTTTTCGAAAAAAATCCTGCAAGATCTGCTGCCCTGAATGTCTTACCCTGTCGCCTATCTTGTGTTCTTATAAGTTCCTCGTTCATCTTTTCAGTTCCGTCTATACCCAGTTTGCCACCAAATGACTGCCTTTCAGAGGAATGATCCAGAATATCAAGAGGGCCGTTACTGAAAAAAACATCTGTTCTGAAATCTGTATTTTCAAAGGCATTCTTCACTAAACTTCTGTAATCCCTGATGTCAACATTACCACTGACAACTACCAGGTATTTTGTAAACATCATCTGGCCTGCACCAAGAAGTGAGCTTAACACTTTCATCCCCTGTCCCGGATACGTTTTCTTTATTTTTACTATTGCCAGGTTATGGGCTACTCCAGCGGGAGGCATATGCAAATCCTCAATTTCCGGCTGGAGTGTAAGCTTAAGAGGGTAGAAAAATATTTTTTCAGTGGCTTTCGTCAGCCATGCATCTTCCTGAGGCGGGATACCTACTATTGTTGCCGGATATACTGCTTTCTCTGAATGAGTTATACAGGTAACATGAAATACGGGATATAAATCCTTTAAAGAATAAAATCCTGTATGATCGCCAAACGGACCTTCGGTGACAAACTCCTCTGAAGGATCCACATATCCTTCTATAACGAAATCAGCATCGTTTGGTATAAAAAGATCATTGGTTATGCATTTCACCAGCTTTACTCTTTTCTTTCTCAGAAAACCTGCCAGGAAATATTCATCGAAGTTTTCAGGCAGAGGTGCTGTAGCAGCATATGTATATACGGGATCGCCGCCAAGTGTTACAGTCACAGGCATTCTTCTGCCCGTCTTTTTCCATTCCTCGAAATGACTTGCCCCTGTTTTGTGCCGTTGCCAGTGCATAGCTGCCCTGTCTCTGCTGAGTATCTGCATCCGGTACATACCTGCATTGGTACTGCCCGTGTCAGGATTCTTTGTATGGACTATTGGCAGGGTGATAAAACGTCCGCCATCATATGGCCAGCATTTAAGTACAGGAAGAATACCCAGGTCGGGATCGCTGTATTTAACATGCTGGCAGATACCCTGTCCCCTCATCCTTGCCGGCATGAACTGCGACAGCCTTGCCAGGCTTGGGAGCAATGAGAGTTTTCCGGAAAGATTTAGTCGTGGTAATGTAAGGCTGTTGAACAGATTAAGGATCTCCTGTCCAATCTCTTCAATATTATTTCTGCTGAGCGCCATCGCCATTCTTTTATCAGATCCGAAAGCATTTATGAGAAAAGGGAATGCTGTGCCATTATTCTCGAACAGAAGGGCTTTCCCCCCATTTTTTGTAACGCGGTCAGCTATCTCAGCGATCTCAAGCACCGGATCAATGAATGTCTTTATACGATGGAGCTGCTGATGTCTTTCAAGGTCAGCAATAAAATCTGAAAGTCCCGAATAAGCCATTTAAGAAGCTGATTGAACGTCAAAGATAAGAGCTTTTTTAACTACGAGGGACACCAAGTTCATACAAAGGATAATCGGGGATTACTTAATTTAACCTGAAGGCTCTCAGTGGTTAAAACAGTCAGGTATATAAAAACAATAATGGGAACTATTCACGAGGATTAGTTCCCATTCACCGTTTGCGACCGAGGCCGCTTACGGCGTCGGGCTACTGTTATTCTGACCGGCTGCATTCCAGGTCTTACGATCTGTTCCTGCAACCCCAGGCTTTCCGGTTCAGCCTTTTACAGCAAAACCTTCCGGCTGTCCTTTTGTCCTGTCTCGCGACTGGACTTCCGGGACGAAGCGTCCTTCAGGCGCTGATGCTCATTTCCCGAAGGATACGGCATCAGTTTCAGATTATTCCGGGCCGGAGCCCTTCCTTTTCTGAAGCCCTGTGACTCAATCTCTGAAAGAACGTTTCCGTTTTTCCGGTGACCTTACTGAACATACGGGACCGGGGTCCTTTCGTTCAGGCTTCGGCTCTCTTGATGCGCAGACCCGGAGGTCTGATTGAAACGGGTCAGATTCCAGTTAAGTTACCTTCTCCGCTTCCACATCTTTCGAGCAGCCTTTTATCGCTCACCCGATAGATCAAAAATAAACCAAGAATATTAAAAAACCATATGTGCAGGTTCATAATTGTAAACCCTGTTTGAACACGAGTTATTAACAATTGTTAATAACGTCGATGGGAGCCATCAGGTCTTGAAATAAGCACATTTTTACCTGTGCCCGTATACAGCAAGATCACCGAGCATCTCCTCAATCCTCAACAGCTGGTTATACTTTGCCATACGGTCAGTACGACTGCACGATCCTGTCTTTATCTGTCCTGAGTTTGTTGCCAC
>JADDYF010000098.1 GCA_015712185.1 Bacteroidales bacterium | reverse complement strand
TAATAAGCTCAAGCGTATCCATAACCACTGGCGGATGCAGTGCAATGAAAACTATATCCTGGCCTGCAGCACCTTTTGCATCTGAAGATTCAACCTCCGGGAATTGTTTTTTCAGACTCATTAAAACTTCCGGGTTAGTGTCGGTTACAACAACCTTACTGAAATTAACATCTTTATTCTTAAAACCCCGCAGGAGGATTTTTGTCACCCTTCCGCCTCCGATAAAACCGATTGAGTGTTTCATAATATATTTTATTTATTGTTAGAAATAATAGATAAATACTGTGATTAAGTACCAGAATAACAGTAAGTCAGACCTTCTTCTCCCCTTCACCTCTTCTCCCAATCTCCTTTTCTCTTTTCTTAAGCTGGCACATGCATGAACCTGACAGCCGGTTTGTGATATCAGTCGTGAGAGGTAGTCCGTCCTTTTCCCAGTCAACAATACCACCTGCCATATTAGCTGCATTATCATAGCCATGTGAATTCATAAACAGTACACTTTCTCGGCTTTTTAATCCTACAGCATCAGCAAAGATCAATGGTTTATCTTTCGGCAGTTCAGAATACAATTGTTCTATCTCACTAAATGGCAGGTATATCAGACTTTCGACCTTAAACATTTTAAATGAATTCATGTATTCCTCTCTGACATCTATAATTATCGCTCCTTTTTCACAAAGAGTATAACTTTCCTTTGGAGTCAGGTTCAGAACTCCATGAGCCATAAATCCGATGTCAAACCAGGCGTTCAAATGAGCATAGTTTACTTGCTTTTCTCGTACTTAACTATCTTAATATGTGCGAATTCCTTAATGTGTTTCCTGAGTAGCTTCCAGTATTCGTAAATTTACGAAAAGATTTGAGTATTCGATTGCTCGTTAATTATACATTTTAAATAAATTAATGCCTTATTCCTGCTTTGAAGCATCAGGTGGTGGAAAAGGTGAATATATTTACTGGTCGCGGGATATATCCTAATCCGATATATTATAAGTCGCCCTGGTTTCACAGGCTTCCAGGAATTCCTTTTTGATAAGATCCCTGTCTTCTATGACCTCGTAGAAGCTATCTAGATAGCTGAGTATCTGCCGTCTGTTATAGGCTGAAATGAGCTTCTGACTCTTTATGATTGATTCAAACACAGGTTTCAGCCCCTTATAAAAAATAAAAACATCTTCGAGTTCGCTATCCGAATAGCATATCCCCTTGTAGATCCTCCTCTTGGCAAGGAATTCTTCAGGAATTCCGTGAGGTTTGGTGTAACTGGCATTTACCAACGCTGAAAAGTCGAAATCAAACGGAACCGCTGAAGGCGCCTGCGATTGATCTTTCGGAAGCATTATAGTTATATTTTTTCTCGATGAAATGTACCAGTCTTTGTTTCCGATAATATACTGGAAGAATGCAAGTTTTATTAAGTTATCCCTGTTCAGGTCAAATGGCGTTACTACCATATCCTTTTCAATGGCATCATTGCGTTCTGCAGCATGATCCTTATCTTCAATGAAAAAACTGTGTTTTTCAAAAAGCTTTTTATTCAGATTTGTATCGAAGTATACGATATTTACCAGCCTTACTTTAAGACTGAGATCGGTTACCTGGTTATACATCTTGTAAATGGTGTATTCATCAATAACGTCCTCTTCGTTCTGGCAGGGTGTGACCAGTTTAAGCCTGTCCTGGTCAGCAAATATTGTGTTCTTAACTTCGTTTTTCCTGAAATTCAGGAATAGCGGAGGAAAGCCGCAGTTTACAGGTTTGAGCCGGAAATTGCCCCTTGCCATTACTTTCACAGATAATTTTACCGGTTCGCTGCCAGACGTGAAATATATCAGTTCCCCCTTGTGGTACTGCGGAGTATCATTACGCTCATCCTGGATTGCCGAGAAGTCGGACCTGAGCTCCATTTTTATTATCTCATCAGAAACAAACAGCGTATCGACCTTTCCGGCCTGTAACGGCATTATTGACAGGAATAGTAATGAAAGGATTGAGATATTCAGGAATTTAAGGTTAATAGTCTTGTACAAATTCATCAGAGTTGGAATTTTATAATTACTATTGTGTTTTTTCTGTAATATTTTTATTAACATTTATCAAGTGAAGAAACAACTGAATCAGAGGTTTTGTTCGGAGAATTGTATGTATGGTTCATTTAAACTGACTTTGCAGGATTCCTGTATGAGAATATCTGAATATGATTTTTCTGACAGGTTTCAACCATATTTCCCGAACAACCGGCCAGGTTTTTTGTTTTCCGGCAGGATAGAGATGTTTAATCCCCTGACCGGTAGCATGTGCTAAAGGTTTTCAATGAAGTTGAATATGAAGAATCCGATCTTTTACCTGGCAGTTCTTTTTTTCTGTATTTTCCATTCTGCAGCAGAATCGCAGACGGTTTCAGGGTGGTCTGTATATGATGGTCCGTATATTCTTGCTCAGTCTGAAAGCCTGAAAGCAAAATGGATTGAAAACAGTATTCTGAAAGAGAGGGATATCTCTCCGGGCAACTTTCCTGATTTAAAGAAAAAATTCAACCTGCAGTTCAATTATGCTGATTTGAAAAGCACATTTTACCTGAGGCCCAGGTACCGGCAGAATTATACTCTGGCGGACAGTATAGCGATCATAACAGACATCCACGGTGAGTATTATTCCTATATAAAACTCATGAAAGCGATGGGGATCATTGACAGGAATCTGAATTGGAAATTCGGCAGGGGACACCTCGTGGTGCTTGGCGATAACTTCGACAGGGGAGAAATGGTAACGGAATTGCTCTGGCATCTGTTCGGCCTGGAGAAACAGGCTGAAAAAGCAGGAGGAATGGTTCATGTGCTTCTTGGTAATCACGAATTCCTCATCCTTGGCAAGAACCTCACCTATCTCAACAACAAATACAGAATGGTTGAGGAGATTACAAAAACAAAATATTACGATCTGTATTCCGACAGCACCGTCCTTGGAAGATGGTTGCGCACCAAGCCTGTAATGATAACCATCAACAATATCATTTTTGTCCACGGAGGAATTTCAATGGAAACAGTCCAGAGGAACCTTAAGGTAGATGACATCAACCGGAAGTGTTCTGACAGAATTGTTGGAAGGGATAAGACATGGATTGACAGTGATGAGGAGCTTGTTTTCCTGAATAACGAAAGTGGTCCGGTATGGTACAGGGGATACATAACTGATACAACTTTTTGTGAGAGCAAGCTCGATTCTATTCTTGATTTCTACGGGAAAGACCATATTGTAATCGGGCATACGGTAACCAGTGGGATCAGGTCATTTTATAATAACAAGCTTATTGCAGCAGATGCCGGTATTATGTATAAGCAACCAGGTGAAATGCTCATTTATAAGAATGGTGATTTTTACAGGGGTTTTCCTTCCGGAAAAAGAATCAAATTGCAATCCGAATCGGTCGCTTACCGTTGAACCTTTGAACCATTAATACTATTGAGTAACATATTTCCCCGTTTCTTTGTCTCATTCCGGAAAATTTTCTAAATTAAGCTGACTTTGAAAGCTTTCTTTTCTACAGCGTTTGGAGGCCCGGAAGTATCCTTCTATGGCGAATTACCTGATCCTTCTCCAGGAATCGGACAGCTCCTCGTTGAGGTGATAGCCGTCTCGCTAAATGCTGCCGACATTAAAATAAAACGCGGTGACCTGAAGTCTTACACAGGTTCAGTATTTCCAAAGATACTTGGTTCGGATTTTGCCGGGATTGTTAAAGAAGTCGGGCCCGGCACGACCGGATTCAATAGGGGTGACAGGGTATATGGAATGACTTCTGTCTTTACAGGAAAACCAGGTGCCCTGGCGGAACTGTTGACTGTCGACAAGGTTAAGGTCCGTCCTGTCCCGGCAGGGATGACATTTGAAGAAGCTGCTGCATTGCCCGCTGCATCGCTTACGGCGATTAACGGATTGAGGACCTGCATGATCACTGCCGGAAAGGAGCTGCTTATAAATGGAGCTACCGGCGGTGTCGGTCATTTTGCGGTTCAGATTGCGAAGGCTCTCGGAGCCGTAGTTACAGCAACATGCAGCCCGGATAATGCCGGATTTGCAAGGAAGCTTGGTGCTCATAATGTCATAGGATACAGGAGGAAAGATCTTGTATCAGCAGGCCGGAAGTACGATGCAATACTCGATGCGTACGGCAGGATGGAATACGCGGATGCCCGGCGATTGTTAAAACGTGGTGGTATTTATGCCAGCACTCTGTTTGTACCGCCTTCCGGTATATCTTCTTTTTTCCTGAAGCACGTTTATGGCAAGAGATTGACTGCTGCGAATATGCGTGCTGAACCTGAAGATTATCAGGAGATCGAAAGAATGTTTCTTGAGAAGAAATTATATCCGGTGATAGAAAACTATTTTACCCTTGACAAAGCTGCCAGTGCTTTCGAACTTGCAGAACACGGCAAACACAGGGGGAAGATAGTTGTTACGGTGTAGGAGCTTGGTAAGACCCTTCACGCTTCATGTTTATTAAGCATCTCCTCAACATCTCTGAGCTTGAACTTGCTTAACTCAGTAATAGTTGTATCCTTGCGGTAAAAAGGAGGGATGATCCTCAGGGCTTCATCCTTGTTGTTAAAATCCGCAATGAACCATGCTTTATGAATGCCATCGAGGCAGCCAAAATCTGCATTTGTGAGAAAGTGTGAACCTGTGCTCAGGAGAATCTGAATCGATCGAAGACATGCGATTCTGTCGGGATTGTGAGAGACTTCCACCAGATATTTTGCCATCTTATCAGTTTTTCGTAGGTTATTCTGAATATAACAATCTTACAACAAGATCAGATATATTAACAAATAACCGTCTTTATATGTTCGGCTTATTTCTGGTTTTATGATTCTCCGGTTATTTTTTTAAGACTGGCAGAAGGATATTGCTTGCATTTTTCCTGTCGTGATATATCCGGATAGAAGCCTTGCGGAAATCACTCTCCCCGGCTTCATAGATGTTTACAAATTTCTGCGGATTCCTGTCAACCAGGGGAAACCATGTGCTCTGTATCTGGACCATTATCCGGTGACCCTTTTTAAAGGTATGCGCCACATCCCCGATATCGAATTTTACCCGGTCAATCCTCCCGGGAACAAACGGTTCAGGATCCTCAAAGCTTATCCTGTACCGTCCCCTGAAAACCTCGCCGTGTATAAGCATCTCATAGCCGCCCATAGGGTATACGGTCACAGGATCTTCGTCAGAATATATATCTACCTTGTTATAACCCTGATCATCAGGGAATACATCTATAAGCTTGACAATAAAATCAGCATCCGTCGAGGTTAAGGATGTGACCAGGTCGGCCGTGACAATACCTGTCACTGTGAAATCTTTGTCAAGTATGTCTGTCTTAAAAGTCAGCACGTCAGGCCTTCGTTCAGCAAAACGCTGATCATCAATCATATATTCTCTTGTTCTTGTATTATGCACATCCTCGGTGTATGGAACTGGATTTGCAGGATCACTTACATATTCGCTGTATCCTGCCGACACTACCGGACGGTTCCAATCCAGTTTCCCGTCCGTCTGCAGATAGAGTGTTTCTATTGAATGTCCCGCAGGAGGCCACTCATCAAAGAACCGCCATTCATTATCACCTGTTATGAAAATGGTAGCTTCGGCAATACCGGGCTCAGGACCCTTACCCTTGAGATAATAATTGAAGAACGGGATCTCGATACTATGCTGGTACCATAGAGAAGTATTGCTTCCGAATCTCACATTGCCAAGGTGTGTCCCGTCATAGTTTGCCCACTGCACATGATACCACGGACCCATTACAAGCTTATTGAATTCCTTGCCGGGATTATTTGTCTCAGCTGCCCTGTAGGAGTTCCATGCTCCCCAGTTGTCTTCAGCATCAAAATGACCGCCAACCCACAGCATGGCAGGATTCAGTTTTTTTGTCGCATTCCTTGCATCCCGGGCTTTCCACCAGTCATCATAATTTGGATGAGAATACAGGTCCTTCCAGAAACCGACACTGTCACCTGCAAGTTTTGCAAAGGCAGGGAGAGGGCCGGTTTCCAGGTAGAACTTGTAATTGTCGCGGATCGGATTGTCAACTGTCCGCGGGCCGAGATTTGTTGGCCGGGGATGAGGCAGACCGAATCCCGAACCCAGCGCTGTATAGAAGCTGAATGCATCCATAATGAAAAAAGCCCCGTTATGATGGAAGTCATCGCCTATGAACCAGTTGGTGACCGGAGCCTGTGGACTTACCGCTACAAGTGCAGGATGATTGCTGGCTGCAGCCATTGTCGAATAAAAGCCCGGGTACGAGATCCCGAACACGCCGGCTTTCCCGTTATTGCGGGGAATGTTATTTATCAGCCATTCGACTGTATCCCATGTATCGCTTGATTCGTCTATATCTGTATTAGCTTTTTTATCCGGATTGAACGGCCTGATATTTACAAATTCACCTTCACTCATCCATCTTCCGCGAACATCCTGAGTCACCATGATATACCCCTCGAACATATAATATTTCAGGTATGTATTCCAGTAATCTTTCCAGTTTCCTTCACCGTAAGGCTGACATGAATAAGGTGTGCGCTCAATCAGTATCGGGTGATCCTCAGAGTTGTCTTTCGGTGCATAAATTGAAGTGAAAAGTCTGATCCCGTCTCTCATTGTTATCAACCGTTCTGATTTGGTGTAATTACTCACAATCCATATGCTGTCGGCATTCTGTCCGACGAGGGAAAGAGAAAGAGCATTAATTGCCAGGACCAAAAAGATCTTTTTCATAGGTCAGGATTATTGATGTATCACAATTATTAATTCTGATTCTAAAACTATTCATTAAAGTTAGTACTAATTCATGATTCAATTAAGCACTTATGTAATAAATACACTCCCTGTATATTCACGGGGGAATGGACTCCATATTATCCATGTTATAGTCTGTCCTGATAATATGTACAGAATATTCAGAGGTTGGAAGTAACAGTAGTTCAGACATTAATAAATCGATATTATTTAATCAACGTATTATAATACTGCTTATAATACGTTGATAAATATTAAACCGGTAAAGATAGATGTACGGTTTATGGTGACTCTATTATGGTTTATAATGCATCTGTTTTATTAAACCCCCTTTCCCGTTTCCTGTTTTGTTATATTCACCCCCTTTACCGTTTCCCCCAAGGGGGAAAGGCTTCGTTTCCATTTCTTTTACTCCTTCCACCCTGGGGGAAGGCTGGGATATGGGTCTAAACGCTCTGTACAATAATCTGGCTATGTGTTTATTTGTATGAGCAATGTGACATATTTCATAAATGAGGTTTTATTGTTTGAGAAATGTATAACTGGTTTTGTAATGTTAAATAACTTATCGAAATTTGTTAAATAATGCATTTCAAAATGAGCCGATTATCCAGAAGAAAATTTATTGCAGCAGCATCAGCCGGATCGGTTGGTGCAATTGCATCTGGTGCAATATCGCCGTTCGGGGATATTACATTCGTAAATAGCAACGCAGGAAAGCTGGCAATTCTAGGAGGTACGCCTGTTGCGCCCGACAAAGTATGGCCAAGCTGGCCGTATATAGACGACAGGGTTGTGGAGGAGGTCGTGAATACAACCCGCAGCGGTATCTGGTGCAGGATACAGTCGCCCGACAATAAGGTGCAAAAGTTTGAGAATGAATTTGCGAAGCTTATGGGTACCAGATACAGTGTAAGCACTGGTTCTGGTACACAATCGCTGAACACGTGTGTTGAGGCTCTTGGTATTGGGCCCGGTGATGAGGTTATTACTTCCCCTTATACTGATCCGGGTACCATTGCGTCAATTCTGGTCAGCCGCGCACTTCCTGTCATGGCTGATCTTGATACCGATTCGTTTCAGAACGATCCCGAGGACATGGAAAGGAAAATCACAGAAAGAACGAAAGCGCTCATGCCTGTTCACATGATGGGACAGCCTTGTAACCTAGAACGGGTTATGGCCATTGCCAGAAAGCATAACCTTAAGGTGATTGAGGATGCATGTCAGGCGCATTTCGCCGAATACCAGGGCAGGATCGTCGGGACGATAGGTGATGCCGGATGCTTCAGCTTCCAGACATCAAAAGTCCTCTCATGCGGTGAGGGCGGAGGGATTATAAGCCATAACGACGAGCTGATGGATAAGTGCTATACCGTCATGAATCACGGCACCTCAAAGAGGGGAAGAACCGAAACGATAGGATCAAAATACCGGATGAATGAATTCGAGGCTGCGATCCTCCTTGGCCAGTTACCCGGGGTAAAGGAACGTCATAATATCCGCAACAGGAATGCCAAATATCTTACTGAGAACCTCAGGGATTGTCCCGGACTTGTTCCGCAGAAACTGTATGAAGGGACAACAGCCGGGTCTTTCTATCTCTATTCGTGGTCATACAAAAAAGCC
>JADDYF010000389.1 GCA_015712185.1 Bacteroidales bacterium | reverse complement strand
TCGTATATTGCCATCTGCTCACCTTTGGTCCCAAGCTTCTGTCTGAAATAGCCGTATCTGTACAAAAGACCTATTCCTATTATCTTGTAATTTGAGTCGCTTGCCTCCTTCAGGTAATCACCGGCCAGAACTCCCAGACCGCCTGAATAAAGTTTCAGACAGGGATGAATTCCGAATTCCATGCTGAAATAAGCCACTGACGGTTTTGAAGTATCATCAGGACGGTTGATATAAGAATAAAAAGTTTCGGCGACCTTTTCGAGATCAGCAACAAACTCTTCATCATCCTCAAGGACCAGAAGCCGCTTATAATCGATCTTTTCCAGAAGTATCTTCGGATTATGCCGTACCTCCTCCCAGAGAGAAGGATCCATCCGTCTGAATAACAATTCTGCCTCACTGTTCCACGACCACCACAGGTTATTTGAAAGATCCTTGAGGGCTGCGAGCTTATCAGGCACATCACTCTGAACATAAATATCTTTCCAGACAGGCACCTGGTGCGGCTTCCGTACAATAAGGTCCTTTGCTTCAACAAGCCTGAAGAATTCTCTGGGCTCCTCCCTCCTTTCACTGGTACTCGTAAGCGCCTTTTCATATGCCTTCAGATAAGGCTCAACGAGAGTATCCCACATGGCAATTCTTGATATTGCATGGGCTTTTTCCCTGGCTTCTTTCAGCTCGTTCTCACCCAATCCGACAAATGTTGTGATGAACTGACTTATTTCAGAAATAACCTTATTCTCGTTATCGTCAGTCCTCTCGATTATCGAAATACCATTACCGCGATCTTCAAAATATTTCTGTACCCATAAGCCGAAGCCCGATAGGGAGGTTGTTACCGTGGGTATCGAAAACATAAGGCTCTCAAGAGGTGTATATCCCCAGGGTTCGTAATATGAGGGGAAGACAGTCAGGTCAAAACCTATCAGAAGATCATAATATGGCATATTGAAGATGCCGTCGTTGCCATTCAGATAGGAAGGTGCAAATATTATCTTGACCTTCGACTTATTATCATTGTTCAGATAATTGGTTTTGATCCTCTGCAGTACAGGATCAGAAGAAGGGTAATGAAGGCTGTGGGTAAGATATCTGTCTCCACCGTTAGCAGGCCCTTTATTATAAAGTATATCCACCAGATCCTGGCGTGGTCCTTTATGGTAGGCAGGCATGAGGATGAAAGCGACACACTCTTTTGCAGGATAATCTTTTTTGCTCAGCTCTCCCAGCGCATCAATGAAAATATCAACACCCTTATTCCTGAACTCGTACCTTCCGCTGTTTGCAATAAAGACGCAATTCTCTGCAAGCTGATAACCGAGTATTGCCTCAGCTACTGTTTTCAGCTTCGTACGCGCCACCATCCTTCTCTCGTCAAAAACATCCTTTCCGGGAACAAATGAATCCTCAAATCCGTTCGGGGTTACTATATCTACATCCTTTCCCAGGAAGTGGCTGCATTCATGAGAAGTAAGCTCACTAACGGTTGTAAATACATCGGCTTCGGCAGCTGACAGTTTTTCAAGCGACTGCTTCGCAATTACGTTGCATTCACGCGCGATCTGCACAGGATTATATTCTTTCATTCTGCCATACAGCGGCCGGTTATTTCCGGCAATACATCTTCCGAGAACCGTTGCATGAGTCGTAAATGCAGTTGCGACCCAGGGGGCTGATTTTTTAAGGTAAAGGATCCCCGTTCCGGTCATCCACTCATGAAATTGAGCAACTATATTATGATGTTCATGGTAGAATGAAGTAAAGCTTTCAATCAGTTTGCCTGCTGCATATCCGAAAAGTGCAGGTTCCACGTAATCCCATTGTCCTGAAATGCTGTCGAGCTTATATGTTTCCCAGAACTTTGCAAATATTTCATTCTGCTGACCAAAATAGGGTGTAAAATCAATCAGGATCACTATCGGCTTCCCTGCAATATTCCATCTGCCCGTCTTTACACGCAAGCCATCGGCTGCAGCTTTGGCCTTCCATTCGGCGAACAGCGACTCATCAGCCAGAAATTCCGGATTTGTCACCTCCTCCCTCCAGACATCAGGTCCGATAAGTATGTAATTATCGCCGAGTTCATCGACAATGTTCAGAGCTTTGGTTGAAATAACCGTATGGATTCCTCCAACCTTGTTGCATACCTCCCAACTGGTCTCAAACAGAAATTCAACTTTCATTTTCGGATTATTGTTATTGTCGGATTAACGATCTCTATTTTTTGGAACTTTTTCTTGATACCGGGGTTTTGGAACGGGTAGTTTTCCTTACTGTGCCGGTTTTATTCTTTTTTGCCCGTGTTATTCTTTTCGCAGCCTTTGGCGGTTCTATGTCCAGCTCAATTAATTCAGACTGGACTTCCTCTGCAAGCTTTTTCTTCCGTACTACAGGTTTTGCCCTGGGTTTCACCTTCGCTGCCTTGCCGGCCAGCCGCTTAATCTCTTCTGTCTGCTTTTCAATAACCTTGTCTTTCTCAGCGAGAAGAAGATTAAGCCTGGCAGCCTGAGCATGATCATCTTCAGCCGGGATACCTCTGTTCACTCTTATTTCAAAGTCGCTCAGAACATTCATATAATTCATGAACGCATCGTAAGGTGTTTCATATGGATTAAAATATGCATGAACTGAACCGTCTGAAAAGAACTTGGTCGCCATATAGTAAAAATGATCGCTCGACTGCAGATACTCCCAGTCCTTCTTTATAGTATCATCATCACATTTCAGAACCTTCTCCGCCAGGTCATATAACTTATCGAATGCTGCCACCTGCAGCTCATTCCCGAGCCAGGCGGTGATATCGCGTTCTTCGTCTGCCCACGAAATTGCCGATGGAACGCTGATAGCAGAAACAGGCTGCAGGGTATCAGCAATTTCCGAAGGGGTCATGAATTTAAAAGGTGTTTTTTTAAGTATTGCATCCGGCAGATGATAAAGGAAATCAAAAATTCCGGTTTCTTTCCAGTTGTGCTCCCCGAAAGTCTCGTAATCGAGAAAGATATTCAGGAGCTCGCTTTTAGGTGCAAGCTTGTTTAACCATGAAGCATATTTATCAGCTGTTAACGGCCAGGCGCTCCAGTTCTTATTGGAGAACCTGAAAGCAATATCATCGCTCAGTACGAAATTCCTGAGCAGGATTTTAAGCCTTGGATTTATAGCATTGCAATACAGATAATTAGGACTTTTCCACCCTAGAATATGCTTGGCACCTTCCGTCAGCATCGATTTAAATCCCATATCGGTAACCCACGATCCTATCTGATCGGAATAGATCAGTTCGGTATTCCTGAAGGATGTCGGCTCTACCCCAAGGAAATCCGTAATCATCTTTTTATGAATGGATACCTGGTGTTCAAAATGATTTCTGCTTTTAAGCGATGCCAGCGAATGAGAATCCGTTTCAGCAAGAAACTCCACCATTCCTGTATCAGCCAGCCTTCTGAAAGATTCAAGGACCTCGGGTGCATACAGGCGGAACTGATTTATTACTATTCCCGACAGCGAAAAAGCAACTTTAAATTTACCGTTGTGCTTTTGAATAAGATCCAGCAGAATGTTATTGGCAGGGAGATAACACCTGCCAGCCACTTTTCTCAGTATGGATTCATTCGTGAAATCATCATAATAATAATGATCGTGCCCCAGGTCAAAAAACCTGTAGCGTTTTAACCTGAATGGCTGATGAACCTGAAAATAAAAGCAAATAGCTTTCTTGCTTGCTGTGCCCATAGCTTTAATAAACTTACTTATTCCAAATTACTCTCTGATAGATATCCTTTACATGTCTGGCTGAGTTGTCCCATTTTAGTCTTACTACCTCTTCCTTGCCGTTTTTTATAAACATCTGTGCCAGTGCAGGATAGTTCAAAATTCCATAAATAGCGTCTGCCATTGCATCAATATCCCAGAAATCGGTTTTTACAGCATGAGTGAGTATCTCGGATACTCCCGACTGTTTACTGATGATAACAGGGACATTTGACTGCATAGCTTCAAGCGGGGATATTCCAAATGGTTCTGATACTGATGGCATTATATATACATCGCTCATTGCCAGCATCGTAAAGACATCTTTGCCTCTGAGGAATCCCGTAAAATGAAAACGGTCGGTTATTTTCAGGTAAGCGGCCCTTCTCATCATCCTCTCCATCATGTCGCCCGAACCGGCCATCACAAATCTCACGTCAGGCATTACCCTGAGAACCTTATATGCTGCCTCTATAAAATATTCGGGTCCCTTCTGCAGTGTTATCCTGCCAAGGAATGTAACAACCTTCTCATCAAATCCTTTATTGATAATAATATCATCCGAGAATCTGAAAGGTTCCACCGCATTGTAAACTGTTTCAACCTTGTCAGGATCGATGTTGTATTTGCTGATCACTACCTCGCGGGTCAGGTTGCTTACGGTAATTATTTTTGTCGCAGCATCCATGCCGTTCTTCTCAATCCTGTAGACATCGGGATTGACATTACCGCCGCTCCTGTCGAAATCCGTTGCATGCACATGTATCACGAGAGGCTTGCCTGAAACTTCCATGGCTGCAATTCCTGCCGGATAGGCCAGCCAGTCGTGAGCATGAATAATGTCAAACTCATTCTCTTCAGCAATCACCGAAGCAACGATTGAATATTTGTAAATCTCGTCGAGAAGATTTCCGTCATATTTTCCCGAAAAATCGATCATACCCCTGCTGTTTGCCTGTACGAATAATCTCCGTCCCGATACCTCTGATCTTGTCATTTTCCAGAAATCCTCCGGATCGACATAGGGAACAATTTTTGAGGAAATCTCAATCTTTTCGATGGGATTTCTGAATCCCTGATAATATATCTGCTTATATGCCACCGGGACTTTATTTGCCCCGATAAGTCTTACCACGCCCTGGTCTTCATCTCCCCAGGCTTTAGGAACCACAAAAATCACTTCAAGATCATCGAGGGTTGCCATACCCTTGGTCAGACCATAGCTCGCTGTTCCCAATCCGCCTGTTATATGCGGCGGAAATTCCCATCCAAACATTAACACACGCATATCCAGCCTTAATAATTAATTAGCATATTTTGTTTCAAGCAGGTTGATTATTCTCAATACTTCACCAATACTCCATGCCTGCGAAATAGTTCCACGTGGTGCATGAGGCGGATCTCCGTCATGAATTTCCGACAGTGTGCTTATACCATGCTCACTCATCACCTCCTCAAGACCATAAATCAATCTCCTTACCTTGTTAACACCCTGGTTACCAAATACCTTCAGCCACCCTTCACAGAACGGTCCAAAGAGCCACGGCCAGACTGTTCCCTGGTGGTAAGCCTTATCCCTTTCCTCCTGGGTGCCGCAATATGTACCCTTGTAGAACTTATTTCCGGGCGAAAGCGTCCTCAGCCCTCTGGGCGTTACAAGCTCCTTGTCCGCAATTTCCAGCACTTTCCTCATCTGATCCCTGTCGAGCATTGAATATGGTAAAGAAACAGCAATTACCATGTTAGGCCGGACAAAAGAGTTCCGTCCCTCATCATCATTTACATAATCTGCCAGATAACCAAGCTTTTCATCCCAGAAAAGTTCAAGGAAGGATTTCTTTATCAGGTCAGGATATATTCCTACTTCCTTTGTGAACTTCCTGTCCTTTTCAATCTTTGCCATTTCGATGGAAAAACAGACGGCATTATACCACATCGCATTTATCTCTACCGTATAACCTCGCCTCTGGGTAACAGGAATACCATTCACAACAGCATCCATCCACGTCAGCGATTTCCCGGGGGCATCGGCATATATAAGCCCGTTATCCCTCATATGAATGTTGTAGGCTGTACCGTTCTTGTATGAAGTAATGATTGATTTTGCCGCACTTCCATATCTCTCCCAGCAGTCAGTACCCCCGTTTTCGAGATATTGCTGAAGCGACCAGAAGAACCACAGCGGGGCGTCAATTGAATTATATGCAAGACTTCCGCCTGAACCCATATTCGGGAATAAACCATCTTTCAGCATTCCGACCTGAGTATCGAGCACTTCCCTGTACAGTGCAAGTTTATGCCTCGCCAGGGCAATCCCGGGAAGCGAAATAAAGGTATCCCTGCCCCAGGCGCCAAACCATGGATATCCGGCAATTATCAGGGTTTTACCTCCTCTCTTTTCAACAAACTGCTGCGCAGCATTTCTCAGGCAGTTAATAAAACTGTCCCTTGGAATCTTGCCATCTACTGTTTTTGTAAACTTTGATTTGAATCCGGTTGGATTCTCCTCGCTTGTGGAAGCTGAAAATACTATTACTTCTCCTTTTTTTGCTTCCATCTCAAAAAACCCGGGCGTAAATAGATCTTCGGAAAAATCATAACCTCTTTTTTGCTCCTCAGTGTACTCTACTCCACGGTACCAGTCGGGGACGTGCACAAATTCGGCTTTTTTCGAGAACTGCATGTGCAATGAAGGAAATCCATCGTACATCTTCGATTTTATTCCGTTCTTTACAGGCTCGATCTTCGTATTGGCAGCAAGATTGGCATGAGTGAGCTGGTGAATACTCCTGAAAGAAAGAAAAGGCCGTATCTGTAGTTTCATACTCTCCTGGGCTTCCAGTACAGTGTACCTTACCAGTAACTGTTCCTCATAATGAACCAGGATCCTCTCCATCTTAAGTAAAACACTGCCAACCCTGTATATTCTGACAGGGATGACTTCCGTTTCAAAATCTTCAATATATTTGTGACCTTTCGGACTGTAATAATCTCCCTTATATTTCCTGATACCAATGTTAAAACTCAGGTCCTGGTTAATGACAGTGACATCAAGTGATGAAAGCAGTACGTGTCTTCCTCCGCCAAATGCGTCAACAGGGCAAACAAGTAATCCATGATATTTGCGGGTATTGCAATCCACCAGGGTGGTAGAAGCATAGGATCCAGCCCTGTTCGTTCTTATGATTTCCCTTGCCAGCGAATATTCAAGATTAACAATTTGACCCTTGTCAAACTTAATGTAACTCATATAATTATAATTTTATTTAATGTAAAAAGTTCTTTAAGTTAACACTTATTATTCAACATTGCAAACCTATCTTCAGCAACCGGGGAAAATTATAAAATTTCACAAACTGCAGGCAGCATAAAAAAAAGAATAACTTTGCAATTCTGATATTCATGGTATAACCAATTCATTTATTGTTTAATGAATTTTAAGCATTTCACGTTAATAGCTGTTGTAACGATTATTGCAGGATGCAAAAATAATACAATTGAAATAACCGGCAAATTACTGCAATCCCAAAATGCAGAATACCTTTATCTGGACGAACTCAAATCTACCGAACTTATAACTGTGGATTCTGTCTTAGTGTCAGAGGACGGATCATTCACATTAAAAAGAAAGGTCGAATTTCCTTCATTTTACCTCCTCAAGAAAGACGAATCGAATTTTCTGACCATGCTCCTGGAACCAGGTCAGAAGATAAATATAGAAGCCTATCACGATTCATTGAACTTTCCCCTGCTGGTATCCGGGTCGGAGGGAACCCAACGAATGGCCGAGTACAACAAAATCCTTAATAAGACAATTGATCAGATAAAGGGATTGCGTGAGATTTATGACAGGAATATCGGCAATCCGGAATTGCCTTCCATCATGGACAGACTTGACAGCCTTGCACAAACCTATCTGAATGAAATAAATTCTTTCACCAGGAAATACATTGATGATAACCTGACCTCGCTGGTCAGTCTTGTAGCACTCTATCAGCAGGTTGCTCCGGGAGAATATATCCTCCATCCTGAAAAGGATCTCAGCTATTTTGTAAAAGTCGACTCGTCAATGTCACTGCTCTATCCCGACTATGAACCAGTTGTTTCACTGCATGAACAGGTGCAGCAACTTGTTTCTGACGTCAGGGCACAGAACCTGATTTCTCCAATCTCGCAGGAAGGAACAGAAGCCCCGGAAATATCGCTCCCTAATCCGCAGGGTGATACGATCAGGCTGTCGTCAACCAGGGGGTCGGTTGTGCTGCTTGATTTCTGGGCATCGTGGTGCCCGCCCTGCCGGCAGGAGAATCCAAATCTTGCTGATGCATACGACCGTTATCACAGCAGGGGATTCCAGATCTTCCAGGTATCGCTCGACAAGACACGGGAGGCATGGCTCAAAGGAATTAAGGATGATAAGCTGGAAAGATGGATCCACGTAAGTGATGTGAGATACTGGAATTCTTCGGTGGTTCCACTCTACAGAATTGAAGCTATCCCGTTCAACTTTCTCCTCGACAGACAGGGCCGCATAATTGCTTCAAACCTTAGGGGAGAAATGTTGCAGAGAAAGCTGGCTGAAATTTTTAATGAATAACCTTGCTCCTGATAATCTCCAAATATCATTGTTGATGAATAAATATCTGATGATCATTGTGATTGTCCTGGCTGGTATAGCCTGCACGAGAGACAATCATTTCGTTGTTAACGGTGTTGTTAAAGAGACTACCGGGGATAAAATTTATATAAAGCAGGCCGACATCAATACCCAGGTTCTGCTCGATTCTTCCGCTATTGACAAACGGGGATCATTCAAATTCAGGGTAAAAACCACAGAACCCGATTTCTATCAGCTGGGCTATTCCGATACCGACTTTATTACACTTCTGGCTGAACCGGGAGAAAATATAAGACTTGAATTCGGGGGACCGACCCTCTCGGGTAATTATAATGTCTCGGGTTCGGAGGGATCTGAACTGGTGAAGGATCTCGACTACCAGCTTATCAGGACAAAAACCAGACTCGATTCCATAAATGCTGTCTATGAGAAAATTGCCGGCGAACCGGGCACCGATGCCCAAAAGACCGCACTGGAGCAGGCATACCTCAATCTGATCAAAGAACAGCGGAAGTTCAACATTGCTTTCATCATTAATAATCTGAGTTCGCTCGCGGCAATAAAAGCGTTGTACCAGAAAGTAGACGACCAGATGTACGTTCTCTATGAGACACGCGACCTCCAGTATTTAAAGATTGTTACAGATTCACTTAAACTGCTTTACCCCGGTTCACGGCATACAAAAGCACTGATGCAGGATTTCGAAAAAGAGATGAATGCGTTTCAGATGAGACAGATTCAGGAACTGACCAGCTCCCTGCCTGAAACAAAGCTGGATCCCGATCTGAAAGATATAAACGGGAAAAGAGTCTCCCTCTCCTCACTGAGAGGGAAATATGTTCTGCTCACTTTCTGGACATCTGAATCGAGAGAATGTGTGGCCGAAAATCTGCAGTTGAAAGAATATTACAGAACATATAGCAGGAGAGGATTCGAGATCTACCAGATAAGTCTCGACAGGGATGAATCTGAATGGAAGGCTGCAGTAAAATTTGATGAGCTGCCATGGATCAGTACACGGGAAGAGAACCCCGGGGATCCGGTCAATGCAAGGTTGTTTAATGTTAAAACACTGCCAGCAAATTATCTGTTCGATAAGGAGGGTAAGATAATTGCATCAAACCTGCATGGGAGACCACTACAGATCAAGCTTAACCAGTTATTCAATAATTAAAAGCATACTTTGGCTCAATCAGGTAAAATATATTTTGCATCCGATTTTCACATGGGTCTCCAGACCGGTACTCCTCCGATTGAAAGAGAAAAAAGGGTAGTTGAATGGCTCAGGTCTGTTCTGCCTCAGGCAAAAGAAATATACCTTCTGGGGGATTTATTTGATTTCTGGTACGAGTATAAAACCGTCGTTCCAAAAGGATTTACCAGGTTCCTGGGTACGGTATCCTCAATAACCGATTCAGGTATTCCTGTTCATTTCTTTACGGG
>JADDYF010000087.1 GCA_015712185.1 Bacteroidales bacterium | reverse complement strand
ATTCATCTAACGATATTCCTAAAGAACGCTGAATTTCCGGTCCCATATATTTAACTAGCAATTCATGAATTTTTTCATCTACTGTCTTATAACTTGAATTTGGCTTTATTAGAAGGTACGTACTGAAACTGTTACTTAACCATATTGGATTTCTTGAACCCGGGTTAGTCATAAATGAGGAGATGATGTTAGCCTCAAAATGGGAATTCCCAGGGATATCTGCCATTACGCCGGCAACTGTATATCTTACAGTGTCTTCCCCTATCTTCAGGATTTTGTCAATCGGGTTCTCATCACCAAATAATCTTTTTGCTGTTGACTCTGCAAGTACTAGTTTCCGTGGTGAATTGAGAAGATTCTTAGGATCTCCTTTTAAAATGGGTATTGAAAAGAAATTAAAAAAGGAGGAATCGGCTTCAACCAGATGATCCTCTGTAAAAGGCTGATTATTATACTCGATTACTGTAGGCGCTCTCTTGGACATTCTCAGAAAATCTTCTATTTCAGGAAACTCCTTTAGCATTGTAGGTCCAATAACTGCTGAAGTTGATGATGCAGTAACTTCCTGACCTCCGATTTTGCCGTTAAGGATCAGCCTGAAAATCCTGTCTTTCTTAGTATTAAACTTATCATAACTTGCCTCATTTCTTACAAAAAGAGCAATAAGAAGGCTGCAGACAATACCGATTGAAAGGCCCAGGATATTAATAATAATGTATGAGCGTTGTCTTTTGAAAGATCTTAAACTGTACTTGATCAGATTGTTTAACATATCTTTCCAGTTTTTAAAAGGGTTTGCTTAGGTTATTCATTTCTTAAACAATATCCATATCCTTTTATACTGCCTTAAATCTCGTTTAATAGACATGGAAAAAACAATAATGATGCGTTAAGGGTATTTCATTCAACTTTATGAATAATATAGAATAAATCTTTCAAATTATGATTCTCAAAGTCCCAGGCTATTCTCCCACTACGATAAATTATAATATGTTGATTATTTGAGTATTACAGAAACTATAAAAATGACGATATGTCATAATAGCCTATTATAAAGCATTTTAAGACACTTTGTCTTTCAGTAAATAGTAGATATTATTCATGGAGAGATCGTGTCTCTACAGGCACAGAAATGACCTCTAAGTAAATTTCCAATATGTTGTATGTGATAGATATACTGATTTATATGTAGCAAAGTGATTGTTGGGGAATTGGGGTGCTGAATTGCAAAATCTATGACAAACTTAATTACTTTATTGGGGGTGGTTTAAGCCTTTTTTATTGTCTATTAATAATTTCTATTACTTTTTCTAATAATTCATCTCGCCCGTTTTTAATTCCTTCTATCGTTGGCTTTATCTCTCAGACTAAATGATAAGGGCAGCCGTTGCACCTACTTATTTAAAATAAATAATGAACCCGGCTGAGTGGATACAAAAGAACAAGCTAGAACAGGTGAATAAAACCATTGGTTCGTCCACAACTATCGAAGATTAAAAGCAAATTTCCGTCTGCATACAGGTTTCTTTCAGATACTCACCTGGCTGAGTTACTTCGTATAAGTGATTATGATTACTCGCTTTATGTTTAAAAGTAGTTTCCCTGACAAAAACCCCTTCATTATTTCGGTAATAGTTATTTAATTTAAGATAACGCTTTAGGTTCATTACAGAAATCTCATTAAACCATTTCGCTTCGTTATTAAAATTTGCCCTGAAATTTATATTATTAATTGAAATAAATTGATTTATATAAAATAATAGATGTTCAATTGCAGATTTCGCTAACGAAAAAGGAATAACAAGGTATTCCTGCGGATGAAAAAGGACGGATAAAGTAAAAGATTCTCGTTAATTGCCCTCAAGTTTACTCTATAATTTCTTACCAAAATATTTTATTACCGTTTAATTTTGGATTTTCTTATTGAATTGATTTTCAATTGTGTTCCGTTACTTTAAAATAATATACTTGGCTGAATTTCAATTAGCTTTGGATTTTATCTTCGTTTCAATTGATAATTAATATATCAAAAAGTTTAATTAAAGAAAATTCATAGGGACAGAGTGCATGTAAACCATAAACGCTGCTACAGATTATAATTGTTAATTGACTTCATTACAACTTTGGCTGATTGAAGTATGTGAGATTATCTGAACATAACCTTAACCTCCGCGAGGATTGTAGCAGAGATTTGCAATTGACTATAGATTTAATGCTAAATAATTCATTTGTTAACTTTTCCTGTGTATTTTGATTCGAGAAGGTTGTTGATATCGCCTATTTTATAAAGGAATTTACTTCCACCGAAGGGTCTTGTATATGGTAATGCACCGCAATCTCTTAGATTTTGCAATGTTCTTTCACTACAGTCAAGCAGGGCCATGGCTTCTTCCTTTGAAATCCAGCCATTTTCCTGGCGAATACTTGTATTTTGAGCTTTGAGAATACAATCAATTTTTTGCTTGAGCTCTTCAATATCATAGTATAGGTCTTGTGCATTCATGGTGTAAAGTTATAACCATTGAATACGATTTATAAAAGGTATCCTCCATAATATTTTTGAGATATTAACATATTAACATATTAATATGTGGCTTCCCCCTACCTTGTTTTTTACTTTATATTGTTTATAAGGAATAAGGCGTACTAAAAGGTGTACCTTTTTAAAAGACCTTTGCACAACATTTATTTTCAGATGAATACTAAAAGGGTTCAGGAGGAGGCAGAAAACATATATGGAATGCAAGGAGTCATCTATCCAAGTCATATTACGCCGACAGGGCCTGTGAAGATTAAAAAAATCTTGCTGTCAGCATTTCTTTAGAATTTTTATACAATATCAGTATGATTTATCCAAAAACATAGCTTTCTATGAATTAGGTTTTAACATCAATCCTCGAAAATTAACCTCCCAAAATAATTAATCCTGAAAGGATTCAATGATATTGATATACAATGAATAGGCTACTTTCTTTTCAATAGATAAACAAACGGACATTAATTTCATCCTGCAACCTCCAAGAATAATCTGGTGTTATCAAAAATGTTCTCCAACAAATCTCAGCGTATTTAATCCATAAACTTGAGATAGTTGTCCCTTACAAATAGACTTATAAAATCATTCCCACAAAAACAATAGGTACTAAGCAGAAGGCTTACGTAATTCTTTACATAATCCTTAAATGATTTCCGACTTAAAGGGAGTGCTCATTTTTCTCAGGCATAAACGCTAAACCTGTTCTGTAATTGGTTATTTATTTTGGAAAACATATGCTCATGTATATCGAGTTCTTCAGCTTCGTCACAGCTACTTATAAGCCCCATATTGTTTAAGGATATTAACAATCTGATCGTGGCGATTAGCTAAAGCATAATCGAGAGCAGTAAATCCACTTATGGTACGCATATTTACTAATGCACCATTCTCAAGAAGGATTCTGGCAGCATCTGTAAAACCTTGCTGGGCTGCTATGTGTAGCGCTGTCAATCCTCTCTGATCGCTTATAGCGTTCATGTTTATGGCTAAATTTGGATTT
>JADDYF010000321.1 GCA_015712185.1 Bacteroidales bacterium | reverse complement strand
CCGGAGGATTTGTCACTGCCGAAAAAGGTATCAACAGGATCAAGATCCTTGATCAACTGGGCGTTTTTGTTGAGTTTGTATCGTCAGTCAATAATTTTGTGCCTCCGCTGCCGCTTGATATTGCATCGCTTGACGGGAGTTTAATTTACGGTGCTAATCCGGCAGATTCAAAGCTGTATATATTTCAGAGAAAATAATATAATGAACGAATTGTGAATAGATTAGATTTTATAAAGAAGGTGATCCGTTACCTGTTGTTTGGATTCCTGGCTTTGATTTCAGCGATAGCTGGCAGCAAGGTGGCGGCAGGTGCTGATTGTAATTCCTGCCCGGGAAAGGGTATTTGTTCCGGGGAGTCAGATTGCTCAACATTTTTATCTGAATGACGATGGAAGATCAGAAGAACAAATCTGGATCGAGGCGTGAATTTGTGAAAACCGCCGGCAGGCTTTTTCTGGCCGCTCCTGTCATAGCCCTGCCTGTAATACTTTCAAAGAAAAGAGATGCCAAAGGGTTTGTATGGCAGATTGATCCATATAAATGCACATCCTGCGAGCTATGCAGGACTGCCTGTGTGATGACGCCATCAGCAGTCAAATGTACCAATGCATTCCCCATGTGCGGTTACTGCGATTTTTGTCCCGGATTCCTGCGTCAGGGAGCAAAGACTTACAATACAGCTGCAGAGAATCAGCTGTGTCCTACAGGTGCCATTGTACGAAAGTTCGTGGAAGAACCCTATTTTGAATATACTATTGAGGAATCTCTCTGCGATGGCTGCTCAAAATGTGTAAAGGCATGTGGCGATTTCGGCAACGGTTCGCTTTATCTTCAGATAATGCACAACCTGTGTGTTGATTGCAATTATTGTGCTATTGCAAGGGCATGCCCCTCGGATGCTGTGATCAGAGTGCCTGCAGGGGAACCATATATGAGGAAAGAGTTGAAGAGTTGAAGAGTTGAAAAGGTTTAAGAGGTACATACCGTATTTGCTGTTCGCAGGATTTTTTATCTGGCATTCTGTGGTCTATGCCCAGCAGCAGAGATTTCCACGGCCTGAATTTGAGGGAGGATATACCTTCCCTGAGCATCAGTTCCTGAATCAGCGCGGACCGCTCTGGGAATATATGGATGTAGCGGTCCTGGTATTAACGCTGCTCGCTACATCGTGGATGGTTTTGAAAAAAAGATCCCGTCAGGGATTAATATGGATATCGCTGTTTTCTCTTGCATATTTCGGCTTCTACAGGGAAGGATGCATTTGTGCGGTTGGTTCGGTGCAGAATATGTCACTTGCGCTTTTTAATGCCGATTATGCTATACCATTTTCAGCGCTTCTGTTCTTCATTATTCCGTTGATCGCTGCTTTACTTTTCGGACGTGTGTTCTGTGCCGGGGTATGTCCCCTGGGGGCGATCCAGGAGCTGACAGGGTTCAGACAGGTAAGGGTGCCCAAAAGCGTGGAAAAGGTTTTGGCATCAATACCATTTGTATACCTTGGTCTTGCAGTTCTTTTTGCCGCTACAGGAAGCGAGTTCCTTATCTGCCGTTTCGATCCGTTTGTAGGCATCTTCAGGGTCAATGCTCCATATACAATGATAATTTTCGGGTCGTTGCTTCTTATTGTCGGGATCTTTATAAACAGACCATACTGCAGATACCTGTGTCCGTACGGTGTGCTTCAGAATATCTTTTCGCGTTTTTCAATGAAGCATGTAACCGTTACTCCGGCGGAATGCCGCAATTGCCGGCTTTGCGAATCAGGCTGCCCCTATGATGCAATACTTCAGTCTGATCCTCCGGCTTCGAGGGAAATAAAGCGTGACACAAAAAAAGGATCTCTCCCCTATCTGCTTTTGATTCCGGTTCTGGCTGCAGGATTTGCAGTTATACTTTATAATACGGCTCCGGCTCTTTCAGGTGTGAACGGTAAAGTCCGCCTTGCAAGAGAGATCAGGCTTGAGAAGGAAGAAGGAGTTAAAGCGGTCTCCAAGGCAGCAGTTGCATTTTTTGAATCAGGCAAGACTGAGGATGAATTGTTTGGGGAAGAACAGCAGATTGCAGCCAGGTTCAGGAAAGGGGCGCCCTGGGTAGGTATATTTCTTGGCCTGGCGCTCGGTATAGGTTTGTTCAGGCTGACAGTGAGAAAGATACGTACGGACTATGAACCCGACAGGGGAAGATGCTTCAGCTGCGCTAAATGTTTTAAATTTTGTCCTGTTAAGATAAAAGACTAAAAGATGAAGTTTTCGGAAAAAGAGATCAGAATTTTCAGGGTCATCAGCCTTGTGGCAGGGATATTCACATTTATTATTGCCCTTACGATGATCTTCAGCCTGATTCAGCTTAAAACTATAAATCCTCTCGACAATCCTTCGCTGCAGACTGTAAAGGAACAGTTCGATCAGGATCCTGAAAACGCGACTAAAGCTGAACAGGTGAGAGCAATGGACCTCATGGCACGAAAAGCCTATTTTTCCTCGAGATGGCAGGTTGAAACAGGCTCTTACCTCCTGCTTGCAGGTGCGATCCTGTTTGTACTGTTTCAGAGGCTTATAGCAGGTAGCGAAAAGCCTGCACGGTCTCTCCTTCCAAGCAAACCCGATATTGATGCTGAACGAACCAGAAACCGCAGATATCTGCTCATATCAGCAGGTGCTGTTGTCCTGGTCGCTGTAATTTCGTCCTTTGTGCTCAGATCAGAACTTCCTGCACCCGGACGGTCCGGCATTGTTGCTGAAGGAACAGGACTTCAGGCTGAAGCCCCCTCTGTCCTGATTGAGCCTCCCGGGGATGTCAACTATCCTTTTTTCCGCGGTGAGGGAAGCCGCGGGATAGCGGGAGGTGAAGGCTACCCGACAGAATGGAACGGGACTGATGGCAAAAATATAAGATGGAAAATTACATCCCCCCAGCCGGGTAAAAGTTCACCGGTAATCTGGGGCGATAAGCTGTTTATGACCGGAGCCGGCAATGGCAGGCTTGAAGTTTATTGTATCGACAAGAACAATGGGAAACTATTATGGACCGGTTCAGGAAAAGATTTCCCCGGATCTTCTGCAGAGGAGCCTGAGTCTGATGCGGAAGCAGGCATGGCAGTGCCGACTGCTGCAGTCAATGAAGATGCTGTATGCGCAATTTTCGGGAATGGCAACCTGGCATGTTTTGACCACGACGGGAAACTGAAATGGGGTAAGAATATTGGTGTACCGGTAAGTGCGTACGGATACTCTGCTTCACTGGTGATTTATGATAAGCTGCTTCTTGTACAGTATGACAGTCAGAATAATCTCTCCCTTTCAGGTTATGATATAAAAACCGGGGATAAAAAATGGGAAACCCCCAGGTCGGGGCGTATTGTAAATTCGTCACCGGTGCTGGCAACTTTCAATGGTCAGCCGCAGCTGCTCATTAACGGGAATCCGAATGTTTCATCATTTGATCCCGTCACCGGAAACGAACTGTGGACCCTGCCGGGAGTTTCAGGAGATGTTGCGACATCGCTTGCAGTGAACAGCAAGATGGTTTTTGCAACTGCCGACTATTATAATCTTATTGCGCTTAAACCGGGAAAGGATGGATCGCTGGTATGGGCGGATAATACATTCACTCCCGATGTCTCGAGTCCGGTCGCTAATGAGAATTTCCTGTTTGTCACTACCGGAAACGGTGATGCTGCATGCTATAACACTGAAACAGGTGATACTCTCTGGTCACATTATTTTGAAGAATCATTCTATTCATCTCCTGTGATCTGCGATAATAAGGTGTGGATGCTTGATCGTACAGGAACAATGCATACCGTGGAAGCAGGCAGTACTTTCAGGATAATCTCGGAATCCCCTTTAGGGGAACATACCGACTGCACTCCGGCATTCTCCGAAAAGAAGATATACTTAAGAGGACGGGAGAACCTCTATTGCATTGCAGAAAACAGGTAACTTTCAGTAAAATAAATCCGGCACACTCTGGCATAGTAATTGAACATACCTCATGGTGAAGCTAATTGCTAAAATATTGCTGTTATTTGCGTTCTCCAGCGATTTGTATGGGCAGAGCAGCGACTGGTCAGTATTCAGGGGCAAACCCGACCTCGCTGGAAGATCCGGCTCTGAGATTCCTGAAGCTCCTGTCCTGAAATGGAGCGTTTCAACAGGTGCATCAACAAAATCATCCCCGGTAGTAAATGAAGGGACAATTTATTTTGGCAACGATAAAGGGACTCTGTATGCAGTCAGTTCCGATGGTAAGATAAGGTGGAGGTTTGAATCCGGTAGTCCTGTCGAGGCTCCCCCGATGGTCTATACAGACAAAGTTTATATCGGATCAACCGATGGGGTGCTGCAGGCCCTGAACAAACAGACAGGTAAAATGGCCTGGTCATTTAAAACTGATAACAAGATTGTTGGTTCGGCAAACTTCTGGTCAGCTGCGAAAAGAACAGGAGTAATTTTCGGGAGCTATGATTATTTCCTTTACTGTGTTGATCCATCTTCAGGTAAACTGCTCTGGAAAGTGGAGACAGCCAATTATATAAACGGCACTCCTGCAGTAGCCGGCAACAGGATCGTATTCGGGGGATGCGATGGTATGATAAGGATTGCTGATCCCCTTTCGGGAAAGGAAAAAGATATTATTGAGATCGGTGTATACATAGCTTCCTCCCCCGCCCTGATGAATGATAAGGCATATTTTGGCGATTATGACGGCACCTTTTACTGCGTTGACCTGGTATCAAAACAAATTTTATGGGATGTACCTCCACCGGAAGATTCAGGAGCAATCCTTGCTATTCCTGCAGTCGGCAGCAACTCGGTAGTTATCGGAAATGAGGATAAATACCTCTATTGCTTCAATGCCTCCGACGGAAAACTGAGATGGAAGTACAGGACCAATGACAGGATTACCGGTTCGGCTGTTGTGACAGGTTCCAAAGTCCTTTTCGGAAGCACTGACGGGAATATTTTTATTCTTGGATTGGCAAATGGTAAAAAACTCTGGAGCTTTAACGCCGGATCGGCAGTCTCCAGCTCACCCGCAGTAACCGACGACAGGTTCTATTTTCTCACCGAGGATGGAAGATTGATTTCGTTTGGCTCAAAATAAACAATTTTAATACCTTAGTGTTTAACATTTGACAGGTTTAAGACGCATCGGGGAATCTTACGTCTGGCTCTGATTTTCAGAAGCGAAAGAATTATGCTTCCTTTTAATTAAACAATAAATATATACTTGTCTGGTAAGAAAATATGAAAGTTGTTTATCTCATAACAGGATCGGGAGGTTCGTTTTATTGCGGTAACTGCTACCGCGATATGCTCTATGTCAGGGCTATACGTAAAGTCCCGGGTATAAGTGCAAAGGCAATTCCTCTCTACCTTCCTCCCGACAGAACCACTTATGAAAGTGGATTCGAAAAAGAGGTTTTCTTTGGCGCAATATCAATGTTTCTCAGGGAAAAGGTTAGGATATTCAGGAATATGCCGGTATTCCTTGAGAAGATATTTGATGCAACTCCGTTCCTTAAGCTTGCCGCACGTCAGGCAGGAACCACACGTACCGAAGGATTTGAGAGTCTGACCTTAAACATGATAGAGGGCGACAATGCATTCCGTAAAAATGAAATGGAAAGGCTGGTAAGATACCTGCTGAAAGACGGCAAACCAGATATTATACACCTTTCAAATGCCCTTATCCTCGGTATAGCACGGCAGCTAAAAAACAGGATAAAGGTAAAAATTGTATGCTCCCTCCTCAATGAGGATGACTGGATTGATGATATGGTTGAACCTTACAGGGGAAAAGCATGGGAGATGATTGCGCGCGAATCAGTTTATGTTGACAGCTTTATCACTCCGAGCCATTACTATAAGGAATTGTTCACACAAAAGACAGGATTGAAAGGTGATAATATCTTCGTGGTTCCGCTTGGATTTGACCCTGACCCTGTAGATATACCCAGGAATGAAAATCATCCCCCGGCAGTCGGTTATTTCTGCCGCGTTAATTATCACAACGGATTTGACAAGCTGGTTGATGCATTCATAAAACTTAAGTCAGACAGCATTATTTCTGATCTCACCCTGAATGTGTGCGGAGGCTATACGGGAGATGATAAGCCATTCATTGCAGAACAGATCAAAAAGATACGTGCACACGGATTTCAGAAGAGTGTAAGGATATACCCCCAGTTCCAGGGGAATAAGAAGCTGGAATTCTTCAGCGATGTGGATGTTATAAGTGTACCGGTAAGAAAATATGACGGATACGGTCTTTACATCCTCGAAGCAAACAGCTCAGGTGTTCCCGTCGTACAGCCTGCTACCGGAGCCTTTCCTGAAATACTTCAGATAACAAAGGGAGGAGTCACCTACACGCCCGACACTGTAGAGGAGCTCTGCGAGGTACTGCTGAGATTGCTGAAAGACAGGTCGCTCCGCGAAGTACTTGGCAGCAACGGAAAGATTAACGTCAGGCAGGAGCTTTCACTTGACAGGATGTCCGCCGGCTTATCCCAAGTTTACAATACAAATAACAAATAGCCTGTGAAGATGCTTCGGCTGGAAAAAATCTCAAAATCTTTTGAACAGAGGGGAACCGTTCTTGACAAGCTCGATCTTACCATCGAAGAGGGTGATTCGATTGCCGTGACAGGGCCCTCGGGTTCGGGAAAAACAACCCTTATGAATATCATAGGATTGCTGGATCGCCCCGACAGCGGAAATTTAATATTCCAGGGTGAATCTATACTGGATTTAAATCCCGGGGAATCTGCCCGCCACAGGAATAAAAACATTGGCTTTATCTTCCAGGATCACCTTCTGCTGCCACATCTTACTGTCAAAGAGAACATTATGTTGCCCCTTTTTGCGACTTCGGTTTCGGCTGAAGAATATGACAGCAAGACCGGTTACGCTGAAAATCTCATGGAACGCGTTGGTATTAAGAGTATTGCAGATAAATATCCATTCCGGATTTCAGGAGGCGAGGCCCAGCGTGCAACTCTTGTGAGGGCTCTTATCAACAAACCACTGCTGCTCCTTGCCGACGAGCCGACAGGATCACTCGATGCAAAAAATGCTGACCTTCTGGGAAACCTGCTTGTGGAAATGAACCTGGAATATAAGATAACTCTCATTGCCGCAACACATTCCTTTGATCTTGCCGCCAAGCTGAAACAGCATATGAAGCTGGAGAACGGCAAGCTGGTAAAATAGTTCTGAAATGTCCTGACAGATGAAACCGGTACTGCATAAAATCGTCGCAAGATCCCTTATCTTCTACAGTAAATCATCTGTCAACCAGATCATCATAGTGGCATTGCTCTCTGCCGTAATTACCGGATCGCTGTTTACAGGTTATTCAGTAAGGTACAGCCTGCGACAGACGGCAACGGAGAAGCTTGGGAATACCGACATTGTAATCAGTTCAGGTCTTAGATACTTTGATGCCTCTCTGGCAGAAAGAATGGCAGAAGCTTCAGGTGGAAGCGCCGTATCAGTTCTTGTGGCTGACGGATTCTGTCAGAACTTTACCACAGGACTAACA
>JADDYF010000287.1 GCA_015712185.1 Bacteroidales bacterium | reverse complement strand
TTTCCATCTTCAAGTCTCATATATCGTTCACCTCTAACGCTGACATTATAATTGAAGAGCTTTGATTTCTCTCCCGGAAGCCAACCGTACAGTAACTCACCACTCAGTCCCTGTATGCCTCCCATTCTCACAAAGCCTATACCGGGCCTGAATTCCAGACCAGAATAAGTATAATTGAACCTGTATGCAAATCCTTCCTCTGAACGGCGTTCCCAGTTAAGAAGCATAAATGACGGGTCAAGACTGATCATTTTGTTGCCTATCCTGCTGTCATATGATTGCGCCCATTTGATATTTAAATAATCATCCCCGAACAACCGGAAAATACCGTCAATCCCATAGGCATAATTCTGATCACCGTTCATCCCAAGCCTGGAAGTGAAAATCCCACCCACATAGCTGTTCTGGTTGATAACCTGTCTTCGCATCCTGAGGACGGCGAAATTTTCTCCGGGAGTATCTTCATGCTCAGCAGTCTGCATATCAAGGAAACCCATATCCCATCTCCCTAATCTGCCGGTAAGCCTTGCTCCTCCGTAAATCCTTATTGGCTCTCCGCGTGCAATCCCTATATTCCTGCTGTAAAACAGGTTGTCCTCGTGCCCTCCGAGGCTGAACTCGAACAGGCTTGACCGCTCCTGAAAGAATTTTCTCTTTTCCGGGAAGAATAAGGAGTACCTTGTAAGGTTAACCTGTTGATCGTCAGCTTCTACCTGGGCAAAATCGGTGTTTCCCGTAAGGTCAAGCGTAAGATTGCTGTTGATATTATATTTTATATCAATCCCTGCATTATACTGGGGATTATCTTCCTTAACAAATCCGGTCTCCTCTTCATTTAACAACCAGTCGCGGGAGAAGCCTCCCAGGAGATAAGGTGATACATACAAAGGTTTTGTCGGTCTGGCTCCTTCAATCTCTATGGTACCTGCCAGGGAAGGCTTGTTTACTGCCATAAATCCATATTTCGGATCGATTGATGGATAGGTGTCCGTTTCATTGTTTGCACTGATATTACGTGAAATTATCAGACCCATCGTGGCAATATCATTTTCAGTTTTAAATTTCAGACTTGAAAAAGGTATTCTCATTTCCACATGCCATCCTTTATCGTCTATTGCAGTTTTGACATCCCAGAAGGTGTTCCAGCTTATATTCATAAATGAAGGCCCGCCGGGACCGCCTCCCCCTCCCGAAGCGTCATTTGAAATCGTGTAATCTGTCCTGAGTCCTGTTGGAGCAGTAAAAAAGGCAAGGCCGTTTTCATTGTCGTTATATGTATCAAGAATTATCCCGAATGCGTCATAGTCAAAAAGCTCTTCATCCCTTTTCCTGGTCACAGTAAAAATCTTTGATGGATCTTTCATGTAAAGATTTGCCCCTATCCAGAGGTATTCATTATCATAGCCGATTTTTACATTACTTTCCTCGGAAGGCATGGAGCCGAAATTTGGCCGGTGCATGGTCAGGCTGAAATTGTCGAGAGCTTTCCATGCTTCCTCCTGTGGAATTCCATCAAATTCAACGGGAATGGTGATCCGTTTTATTCTTACTGGCTCCTGTCCGGAAACGCTGTTTGAGAGCCAGAAGAATAATAATATCATTACTAATCCCGGCCTGCTGCTGTACCTTTTCATAAATATCTACTTCATTTGTAAAACAACATGTTGAGAATACATGATCAAATCTATTGTTTGTGAACCTGAGATTTTTGAAATTTAATATAAAGCTGGAAAAAATGAGATTGAATTATCCAAAGATATTGGTGAAACATTCCGGCTGACATTATTTTAAGCTCCGAACCACTTTTTAAATTCAGAAATTCTGGCCTTGCTTATAAGAATTCTCCCCGGAACGGCGATTTTCAGATTTACTGATAACCTGCTGTTGAACCAGAGATCAATATCTTTTATTGCTGCCTTTGATATTATAAACTGGCGGTTGGCCCTGAAAAACAAATCAGGATCAATCGAATCGGAAATCACATCAAGCGTAAGATCAAAATTGTATATTTTGCCATTAATGGATATTGCTTTCACAACGCCCGAATCAATGTAAAAACAGGCCAGATCAGCTGTCTGAACCGGGATTAGCTTGTCGCCTTTCGATGGGATCAGGAAGTGTTTTTTATATCTTGATGTTTTTGTGTAGGAAGAAATGAGATTATTAAGGGAAGTCCTGAGTTCTTTTGAACCGGAAAGCCCCTGGAGTTTATTTATTGCATTCCTTACATCACTTACCTCAATCGGCTTAAGGAGATAATCTACACTGTTTACCTTAAACGCCTTCAGGGCGTATTCATCATAGGCTGTTGTAAAAATAATCGGGCAGGCAATGCTTATATGCCTGAATATCTCAAACGCTGATCCGTCTGCAAGATGAATGTCCATGAAGACAATATCCGGTTCGGGATTTTTCGTGAACCATTCAATAGTTTCGGATATCGATTCGAGAACGGCAATTATTTTTATATCTCCGGCTTCGCCGAGTACCTGTCTCAGGTGCTTTGAAGCAAGAATTTCATCCTCAATAATTAAAGCGTCCATTTTTCACGGTCTTATTAAAGGAACTTCCACACAGAACTTGTTATCTTCCTTACGAATGATAATTTCCTTGTCAACAAGGAGCATATATTGTTTTGACAGATTTGTCAGACCTATTCCGGTGCCTTCTTCGCCTGTTATCTTTTCGTGTATATCATTTATAATAATGAGACTTTCGTTTTCAGTCGTCATAATATTAATGTTGAGAGGATGCCTCTTGCTGATCTCGTTATGCTTAATCGCATTCTCAACAAGCGTCTGTATTGTAAGAGGCGGCAGGCTGTATAATAACAAATCCTCATTTATGTCTGAATTTATTGCAAGATTATCTCCGAATCTCATCCTGATAAGGAATAAATAAGATTCCATGAAATTCATTTCATCCTTCAGAGCGACAAGCTGTTTTTCATTGCTCTTCAATGTATATCTGAGTGCCCTCGACAGACTGTTGACATATTCCTGAGCAGTATCAGGGGCCTCTTTGATCAGGATCTTGAGCGCTGTAAGTGAGTTGAAGAGAAAATGAGGACTCAGCTGATTCTTCAGAGATTCGAACTGGCTTTGCAGGGCTTCCCTTTTTAAAGCCTCATTCTCGATGGAAATTGTCTGTTTCTGAAATATCAGTCTGATTATCAGAACACAGCCTATAACAAGACCTGAAACAAAAAAATTAGTATAATCGAATTCGTCCCTGCGCCCCCTTCCTCTCGGACGTGGTTCAGCATCGATAATATCCTGTAATGAAAATAACAGATAATTGAGAATATATACAGAAGCCACGGTCAGGACAACTGCCATCAGGACATTTAACAGATTAAGCTTTCCATGTATATCTACAGGCTTTAAAATGAAGAAATTCAGGGTGAACATAAGGAGTGCAACAACATAAGTTATGATAAGATGCCCTCCCAGGTGGGTGATGCTCATCAGTGCTCTGTGCCTGTCTCTGCCCCCTTCATCCCGGAAAAAGTATTCAAGTACAACCGGGAAATGAATTGTTACTGCAAGTGCCAGAGACAGGAGCAGGGCAATT
>JADDYF010000084.1 GCA_015712185.1 Bacteroidales bacterium | reverse complement strand
TTCAGCGCTCATCCCGACTGGAAGGCTCTCAGGGCAAAGGAAGAATATGCAAATACCGTTATCAGGCCAAACGCATTTCTGCTTCACCCGACAGATTATTCGGATTTTTAATCCATTCCCGCCAAGTAGGGTGGGGGTTAGGTAATAAAATCTTGAAATCAATTTGCCCCTCATGTGGAGATGAGGGGCAAATATTGATTTTTTCGAATCAGGGTTTCGGATAACCTGCAATTTCCTTCAGGTTCTCAGCTATCACATCATCAGGTAATTCATAGTTTTCTAACTGACCCGTAAGAAACCTATCATATCCAGTTAAATCCAACAAACCATGACCGGAAAAGTTAAACAGGATTACCTTTTGTTTCCCTTCCTCTTTTGCTTTTTTTGCCTCCCGAATTACTGCGGCAATAGCATGAGTTGTTTCAGGGGCGGGAATGATTCCCTCGGTTTTTGCAAATAATATGCCTGCTTCATAACTCTCCAACTGATGTAATGCCAGTGGCGAGAGAAGACCTTCCTTGGTGGCTTTGCTTACCAGAGGTGCCATGCCATGATAACGTAAACCACCAGCATGAATGGGGGCTGGTACAAAGCTATGACCTAAAGAGTACATGGCAACCAAAGGAGTCATTTTAGCAGTATCACCATGATCATATACATATGGACCTTTTGTTAGTGTAGGACAGGATGCCGGCTCTACAGGTATAATATCAATTTGGGCTCCATTAATTTTATCAAGAACAAATGGGAAAGCAAGACCGGCAAAATTACTACCTCCGCCAGCACAACCAATTATGACATCTGCTTTATTTTCACCTGCAATCTTCAGCTGTTTTTTTGCCTCAAGGCCAATAATTGTCTGGTGCATCATCACATGATTTAACACACTGCCAAGCGAATATCTGGTATTTCCTGTAGTATCAGTGACAGCTGCTTCTATTGCCTCACTGATGGCAATGCCGAGACTGCCAGGGGTGTCCGGAGTTTTTTCCAGGATGTTTCTGCCGGCCTGAGTTTCTTTACTTGGGCTGGCCACACATGTGGCGCCCCAAGTTTGCATCATAAGTTTCCGGTAAGGTTTCTGGTCAAAGCTTATCCTGACCATAAATACTTTGCACTCCAGACCCACAAGAGAGCAGGCAAATGCCAGGGCACTACCCCATTGGCCGGCACCGGTTTCAGTTGATAAACGAGTAATCCCAAATTCTTTATTATACCATGCCTGGGCAACTGCTGTATTGGGCTTATGACTTCCGGCAGGAGAAAGACTCTCATTTTTATAGTAAATTCTAGCTGGAGTTCCGATAGCCTGTTCCAGTTCATATGCGCGATGTAATGGTGAAGGACGCCACTTGGTTAGTAATTCCAGGATTCCTTCGGGGATGTCTATCCAGCGCTGTGTGCTGTATTCCTGTTCAACAAGATTCATAGGGAAAACAGGTGCCCATGCCTCTTCAGGTACTGGTCCGTTAGGACTCATAAATGGTGGAACTTTGATGTCGGCCGCCAGATTATACCATTGTCTTGGCATATCACTCTCATTTAATAAAATTTTTCTAATCTTTTTCATAGTTTTAATTATTAGTGGTGATTGGATTTATTTTAAAAAAAAGCACGCTGTGATCAGCGTGCCCGAATAAAAATATCTTTTAAATTCTATATATTGGCTTGTATCACAGAATTATTTCTTAAACTGCGCCAAGCCCAGATATAGTTCCTCCTAAAATTCATTGTCTTTTAATTAAGTAAAAAATTATGCGATAAAAATAATTACAATTTTATAATCTTTTACTGATTTTAGTCAAAATTATTATAACAGTTAATCAAAAATTTACAGGTTTTCATCGAAACAATAACAGTAACAGTAAATTTTTACATTATTTGTAAGTCTTTGTGCCAATTTTCCTGAGGTCTTCAAAAAATCCGGGATACGATTTGGCAACACATTGAGGATCGTGGATTATCACTTTACCCGAGGCTCCGACAGCAGCTACAGCAGCAGCCATTGCAATACGGTGATCGCCGTGAGGATTGATTTCCGCACCAGCCGGTTTTCCCCCGGTAACAGACATAACATCATTATTTATTTCAATATTAATGTCCATCCTGCCAAATTCCTCCTTCAGTACAGCTGCACGGTTGCTCTCCTTATGAATAAGCCGCGAAACTCCCTTTATCAGCGTGGTTCCTTTACAATATGATGCCAGTGCAACGAGCGGCGGAAAAAGATCGGGGGACTCGGTCGCATCGAATTCAAAACATTTAAGGTCAGACCTCGAAATCTCTATCGCTTCAGCACCAATATCCATCCGAGCACCAGCCATCCGGAGTGCTTTAATAACTGCAACATCGCTCTGTCTGCTGTCCGGCCGGAGGCCGAGGATCTTTAAATTCCCGTTTATAGCGCCGGCAACGAGAAGGAAAGCTCCGCCACTCCAGTCGCCCTCGACGATATATTTTTTGGACTGATATTTCTGATTGCCCGGAACTATAAAGAGAGTGTATTTCTTATTTTCAATCATTATGCCGAACTCCCTGAGTAACTCAAGGGTCATATCAATATATGGTTTGCTTTTCAGATTGATGACCTCTAACTGAGAGTTTCCGGATGTCAGAGGAAGAGCCATCAATAGTCCCGTCAGGAGCTGTGAACTTATTGACCCGTCTATCACACAGTGACCGCTTTTCATTGGCCCGTGGATTGTGAGAGGCAGGAATCCGCCTGCGGATGTGCACCTGACACCAAGCTGCGACAGTGCCTCAGTGATCATCATCATCGGTCTCTTTTTCAGAGAGGCATCTCCTGTAATCTTTATTTCTGCAGGAAACAAGGCTGCAATAGGGGAGAACATCCTGATTGCCAGCCCCGATTCCCGGCAATTCAATTCAGCAGACTTCAGATTGCGTGAACCGGTTATCCTCAACTCACTCTCAGAAGACTCAACACTGGCACCCAGTCCTTCAGCAATGCTCATAGCTGCAAGAGAATCGTCACAGAAAGATGGATTGAGAACAGCGGTTTCGCCGTCAGCAAGCAAAGCAGCGGCTATTGCACGCTGTGTCATGCTCTTGGATGGTGGCGCCTTTATGGTGCCGCTGACCTGTGACGGCTCAATGCTTAATCCCATCTTTAATCTATTCGTTAGGTTTTTTTGTTATGCCGTTGTTCATGATCCTCATCTGGTGATTGATGGATTCCTGATGTATTGCCTTGAAGATCGTATCTATCATTTCGGCGCTTAATCCTTTGGCCAGTCCTCTTGCCATAACACGTTTTACAATTTCGTCCCACCTGGTGCTCTGCAATATTGTGATATTATTTTCTTTCTTGTACTGGCCGATCGTTTCTGCAACTTTCATCCGTTTTTCCATCAGGTCGAGGAGATGATCGTCATACACATCGATCTGCTGCCTCAGTTCGCCCAGAACGTCAAGGAGCTTCGGATCAGATGTTGAGGGGCTTCTCATTATCAGCCTGATGAGCAGCTCCTTCAGATCGTCCGGCGTAAGCTGCTGTGCCGCATCACTCAGAGCTTCATCGGGATTAATATGAGATTCAATCATCAGTCCGTCAAAGTTGAGATCCATGGCTTTCTGGGATATCTCGTGAATGAATTCCCGCGAGCCCGCAATATGGCTCGGATCACAGATGATAGGCAGGTCGGGTATTCTCCTGCGTAGCTCGATGGGCAGCTGCCAGTTGGGCTGGTTGCGGTAAGATGTTTTTTCATATGTTGAAAAACCACGGTGTATCGCACCTAATCTTGTTATTCCGGCTTTTGACACACGTTCAATTGCACCTATCCACAATTCAATCTCGGGATTGATGGGATTTTTAACAAGAACCATCACATCCACTCCTTTCAGTGCATCTGATATTTCCTGAACTGTGAAAGGATTAACAGAAGTCCTTGCACCTATCCAGAGCATATCGATGCCGTATTTCAGGGCTTCATAAACATGTCTCTCGTTTGCGACCTCTGTCCCTACCAGAAGACCGGTTTCCTTTTTCACATTCCTGAGCCATTGCAGCCCTTCACTCCCGACACCTTCAAAAGTGCTCGGTCGGGTCCGAGGCTTCCAGATACCTGCCCTGAACACACTCACCTCCTTTATCTGTGCCAGCTGCCTGGCAGTTTCCATCACCTGTTCCTCAGTCTCAGCACTGCACGGACCGGATATCAGGAAAGGTCTTCCTTTATAGCCTCTCCAGTCTTTTATAAGGGATTTTTCGAGTTTTACGACCATCTTTCAAAATTAATTAGTTTAAAATCTTTCTGATCTTATTCGCCTCTTCCATAAGGATTCTCAATCCTTCAATATTCTTTTCGGCGATCAGCTTCCGGAAGATATTCATCTTTTCTATATATGTATCTATCGCTTCCACAATGAACTCTGAGTTCTCGGTGAATATCGGTGCCCATGTGTCGCCGTTACTCTTTGCCAGCCTTACCGTACTCTCGAAGCCGCCTCCGGCAAGCGTAAGTATATTTTGTTCTTCCTGCTCTTTTTCAAGAACGCTCAGAGCCAGGGAAAAGGAAGTCACGTGAGAAATATGCGATACATAGGCCACATGAACATCATGGATTGCCGAGTTCATATAGACCACACGCATATTCAGGATACCGAGCATCTTTTCGACCATGGAAAGAGCATCTGTATCGCTGAGCCCGGGATCGCAGATAATGGCCGGCTTATAATCAAA
>JADDYF010000272.1 GCA_015712185.1 Bacteroidales bacterium | reverse complement strand
TGACAGGCAAGAGGTCGACAGTTCGATTCTGTCACGCCCCACTGTGTCCGCTGGAGCTTAAGCAAAGGCGACTTTTCACGGAATAAAAAGATGGCGATCAATAAAGTACCAAACTACTCCTTTCATTGCCTGTTGATGATCTTCAAAGCATTGTCACGGTATACTTTCTTTAAGGCTTTATCGCTGAGGAAGAGGCCGTACAGAGGCCAGTGATACCCAAAAGTATTTATCTCATAAAAATGCTCATCGGCGGTTTCAAGGATCCTGAAAGTGATACGGTAAATCCTTTCGCTGAATGACATATCAGTGCCATAAACTATCCTGTCCTGGTATTTTTCTATGAAATCATGCACAAATTTCGGAATGGGAGCTATCTCCCCGAACCGGGCAGAAATATCAGCATATAAATTCGGATATTTATCGAAGTAATCCGCCAGGACAGATAGATCTGCACAACAGTTGGCAAGATGAGCGGCAACAAAGATCGTCCGGGGATGCTTTTTCAGTGTATTCTCAAGTCTTTCCAGCATTTCCTCATGGGTTTTAGCTCCGTTTTCAATCCTGACTTCCCATTTTGAGGCATTCATGAGACCATCATTCGTCGAATCCATCCTTTCATACATCCATTTATCCTCAGATATGTGGAGATTAACCGGCAGTCTGAGCTCCGCACATTTTTCAAAGAGAGGATCCATACGCGGATCATCCGGCAGCATAATGCCTCTTGTTTTGGCAGAGGGTGCAATTCCTTTTCCTTTGAACATAACCTCTCCTACTCCTTTTGCACCGCTTCTGAAGCACCTTTCCAGCTCTCTTACAGCAGCAGGTCCGTAGCCGGGCTGATCATAGCCTGTATAATCAAATCCGCACCACAGTTCAAACCGATCTCCATATTTTGAGTACATTTTCACCAGTGTATCGAATCTTGGTCCTGCAGCACCGGTAAATACAATAGCCTTTTCAACACCACAGGCATCCATGGCTTTGATCCATTGAGCAATGGACTGATCGTTCTTTCCGTATACATGTGTATGCATATCAATCGCCGGATACTTTGCCCTGGTCACATTTGTCACAGGGATCTTATATATCGACACCGGACGGTAGTCTTTCAGCTTTAAGTCATTCGCGTCCTGTGCCTGGCATGTAAAAAATGTAAATGATATAGCTACTGCAGCCAGAACTGGCCGGTACAGGGCTTTTTCTGCACTCCTGTTTTTACGGAATATAGTTTTCATTTAACAGTCTGTTTAAATGAACAATTTGGGTTTCCAGGGAAAATTATCCTTTCTTTGTCTGTCCTGATAAAGTTAGAAAAGTATTATTAATTAAGCTACCTTTATGTTCGTTACCAGGAATAAATGATCCGGAAACTTCTTTATAAGATACGTATAACAGGATGGGTTCAGGGAGTAGGATTCAGGTGGAGCGCCGCAAATGAAGCCAAGGAACGTGGGATCACAGGCCTTGTCAGAAACAATCCTGACGGCAGCGTATACATCGAGGCTGAAGGATCGAGGGAACAGCTTGATGGATTTGTTGAATGGTGCCGGAAGGGGCCGGGTGTGGGCTATGTTGATGATGTAAGCGTTGATATCTGTCCTACCGCTAACTTTACAGAATTCAGGATTGAACACTGATATTTAATCGATAACTCCTTATGAAAAAGGTTTTGCTGCTTCTTTTTGCTCTGATATTGCTTGCTTCGTGCAACAGGAAGGTGTGCCCGGCTTACAGTGACTCTGTAAACAATGCCAGATCATCTATCTTTCAAAGTGGTTCTTACCGCGCTGACGGTATTAATAAAGTATACCGCGATTCTTACAGAAAAGGAAAATAAATTTTTATGCTCTTTACGAGAAATCAAACCCGGAGATATAAGCCGGGGCATCATAGAAACGGTTCTTTTCTTCTCCGGTCAGGTTAATGAACTTCGTATAAACGAGTCCGGGCTTGGCATTCAGCATCCTGTTCAGAGCACCCATTTTAACTCCTGTGCGTATTTTATCAAAAAGCTTACTGCGGTCATCAAGCCACATCAGCCCGGTATTGAATCCTTCCAGGGCACAGGCTGATTCAAAAAGATCGGCCAGAACAGCCTCCCTGCCTTCCCTGCAATAAATTGAATCAAAAGCGATGAATCTGAATTCTCCGGGATGGAACAACCTCCTGAAATATGGTGCATCAGGAAGAATCTTCATCATTACCCATCCCCAGACTCCGGGGATTTCATAAACCTTATTGGATGAAGGTATGGCACAAACACCTGCAATGATATCATCACCCTCTTTAAGTACATAATACCGGTTCCCGTAAAATGAATATTCAGTTGTGAAGAATGAATAGTTCCTGTAGTAATCGAGAAGGAGCTTTTCCATTCCGGGCTTTTCAGCTTCAGAAATGATTGAAACCCGGGGATCAGGTTTTGGTGAGAATCGGCTGAATGCTACAGTAAGGAATGATCTGATATATTCATATCCTATCTGGTCGACCATGTTCTTTAGCCTCTCATTCATACTCTCAACAAAAGCATACATAATGTGTTTGTCATTTTCAAAGACATCCGGAAGATCCAGCAGATGGGGCTTGCTGAATATTTCAAGTGTTTTTTGTTTGAAAGAGAAATCCGACTCGTGACTGATCACCGCTCTTTCACGTTTTCTCCAGTTAACATCCGACTGATATGTCGATTGAAATGCAAGATACCGGATATGTGTTGAGGGATACCGAAGGGGGCCCTGCCCTGAAATGCGAAAGCAGGCGCCCACTGTTCCTGTAACCTTATTCTTTCTGTAGAGTGAGACAAACCTGATTTGTTCGCCGTAAGCTTCAATACGCTCAGCAATGTTCTGATGAGAGAACCTCATTCCGCCTTCCGATCCCTGAACAGCATGGCTCAGGATATCCAATATCCCCTCGGTTGCATGGTCTGAAACCTTTACCTCGAGCCCGTGAAAATCGAGAATGCTTTTTTCAAACATCTGCCCTGGTGCCTGTCTGGTTTGTTTTGTTATCAAGACTTCCGAATACTCTCTGAAGAAGAGGTGTTACCCTTGCAGATACTTCCTTTCTGATCTTTAACTCCTCGATCTCGACTTTCAGAAATACTCCGTTAAGAGCTTTCGTCGTAAGGAAATCGTCGAGGTCAGTGTTTACGGGCTTGAGGTTTGCCAGCTTGCCGGCCACCGAATTTGCCAGAACATTCCATTTCCCTGTAAGTGTCTCCCATGAATCTTTCGTGGAAATATTGCCGATTATTTTCTTTTCGGTAGAAACCTGTATTTTAGGCTTGTATAATGCATACAATTCGTTATAGGTCGTATTACGAAGGTAACTTGTTGCAGCATTATCAGCGCCATTAAGAATATTGAAAGCATCCATGATTGTCATTTGTGTAACGCTGTTTACGAATATGGGTGCAACTTCCTTTGCTGCATCTTCGGCAGCCCTGTTGATCCTGAGTATCACATCCTCTACCAGCTGAGTACCTCCGGGTATCCTCGAAATGTTGTCGACTATAATTTTAGCTTCATCCGGCAGGAATATCTTAACAGTAGCATCGCCATAATACCCGTTCTCTGCCGCCAGCCTCTGAGCAGAATTTCTGGCGCCGGTTATCAGGGCCTCTTTAAGACCGCCAATAACTTCTGCCTCCGTCAGAGGAACCGTGCCGGATGACTGGAGTACCTTTAGAAGTTCGGCACATCCTGTCAATACTAATACTGAAAGCAATAAAGAAATTATCCTGGTTTTCATTATCCGGAGTATTTTTTTGCTGCAAGATACAAAATATAGGGTAATACAGAATCAGGGAATATGCTGAAGCAGGCTCCGGGCTATTATTAAGTCTTCGGGGTTGGTTATCTTGATATTCTCCCTGTTTCCTTCAACCAGGTTGATCTTAACACCCGTTCTTTCAAGAACCGTTGCATCGTCTGTAAATTCAGGAATATAATCCTGCAGATAAGCCTTCCTGATAATATCTGTCATGAATACCTGTGGTGTCTGGACAAGCCTGACATTAATCCTGCTGACATGTGTACTGCCCTGGCCGGTGATATACCTTAATGAATCACCCGGGGTTATAACAGGAATTGCATTCCCGAGTCTTTCTGCAGCTTCAAAACATCTTTTTATTGTTTCGTTGCTTACCAACGGTCTTACTCCATCGTGGATGGCCACAAGTCCGTGATCATCAACAAATTTTAATCCGTTGCGTACTGAATAGAACCGTGCCTTCCCTCCTTTTACAATAGTGTGGGCGACGCTGAATGCATACTTCTTCTGAAGGTCATTCCAGTATCTGAGCTGGTTCTCGGGAAGGACTACTATTATCTCGACAGAATCACTGAATGCCCTGAATTTTTCAATTGAATGCATTAAAACAGGTTTACCGGCAAGGACCATAAACTGCTTGGGAACCTCACCTCCCATCCGCTTACCGCTTCCGCCTGCAACTATAACAGCATACAGTTTCATTCTTTTGAATAAAGAAACCTCCTGATGCTTCTCTTTGGCGTTTTGGCGAACTCCTCAGAATGGATCCTGAATTTGTGAACGGCCATATATTCAGGAACACGTTCATTCACAGTCTTCCTGGTTTTTTCGAGGATCTCCTGAAACCGTTCATCGGAGATATTATCCTTCTTCAGCATTTCAGAATCGGGGTATATCAACGCGACAAGCTTGTTATCTTCCGAGATCACAAGCGATTCTGCAATGTAATCCATATTATTAATTACAGCCTCGATCTCCTCAGGAAATATATTCTTTCCCGATGGTCCCAGGAGCATAGCCTTGCTTCTCCCCTTGATGAAAATATTGCCCTCATTGTCAATGACTCCAAGGTCACCCGTATGCATCCAGCCATTCTCGTCGATGATCTCCCTGGTGGCTTTCTCATTCTTGTAATACCCAAGCATAACATTCTCGCCTCTGAGTATTATCTCCCCGATCTCTTTTCCGGGATCAGGCGAATCGATTGTGACCTCGAGGGTATCCACTGCCCGTCCTGAGGCACCCAGCTTTGTCGTATCCCATGATGCATAGCTGATCAGCGGACCGCATTCTGTCATGCCATAGCCTACAGTAAATCTAAATCCTATTTTTTTAAAGAACCGTTCCGCTTCCGGATTAAATGCGGCTCCCCCGATGACGATCTCATGAAATCTTCCACCGAAAGTTTCTGTGAGCTTCTCACGTATTTTCTTATGCAGTATTTTATTCACTCCGGGAATCGCAAGAAGGACTTTCATATGTGACTTGTTTATGACTGGCAGCAGCTGCTTCTTGAATACTTTTTCAATAACAAGCGGTACCGAGAGTATTAATCTTGGTTTTATCTCCTTGAATGCCTGAACAATAATCTGGGGTGACGGTGTTTTGGACAGGATTGTAATATGGCAGCCGTAGGTAAACGGGAAAAGAAATTCGAAGGCACATCCGTAGGTATGGGCAAGAGGCAGAAAGGATACAAGCGGATCGCCTGGTTTAAGCGGCATATTATTCTGTGCGTACCTGACATTTGCCGCAAGGCTGTTGTGCGTCAGCATCACGCCTTTTGAGAAACCGGTTGTACCCCCTGTATAGCTTATCACTGCCAGCTTATCGTTTGTAACAGAAGAGAATTTTATGTCTTCAGGTTTAAGTTCGGGATATGTCTTCTGATATTTCTCTTCAATTGCCGGATAAACCTGTTTTACCAGATCATTCCCCGAGGTTATCAATGAAAAATCATCTAAAGAAACAGTTCCTGTAATTTGAGGTAACCTGGCAATATCGAGTGTTTCAAAGATCTTATCATCCACGTATAATAAACATGCATCGGAATGGTTGATAAGGTTTATCAGGTCTTCAGGCTTAAAATCAGGAAGAAGCGGAACTGTTACGGCTCCGTAAGTTACTGTGGCAAGATATACAATGCACCAGTTAGCTGAATTTCTTCCGACAAGGGCAATTTTGTCACCCTCCTTTACTCCGGTTTCCTTTAAAAACAGGTGTATCTTCAGGATCTTTTCTGCAATTTCCCTGTAAGAATATCCCTTTTCCCTGTAATTCGAGAGAGCTTCGATGTTCCAGTTTTGCTTTATGCTCTGTTCGATATACCCGATTAAACGTTCCCTGATCATGATTTTAAGTTTTAGTTAAATAATCAAAGTTACGATATGATTGAAAACGGAAATGCAAAGAACGCTGTTTACCCGGTTGAATTAATTAATAGTTATATCCGGGATTAGACAAAATACATTAGAAGAATTACAATGACAGAAATAAGGTTGATAATCGTAAAGAACCGGTTATAGTTTTCCCTCTGTTTTGAAAAATATCCCAGTTTGCGTGCCAGAATCCCTATTGTAGGAACAAAAAGAACCACCAGGAAAGCAAAAAACTCAACGCCGAAGAATACTTCCTCCAGGCCATTTTTCACAAGGGATGCCAGATATACAATTATAAGCAGTACAAGCAGATAGAATAAATAGGTTATTTTCAGGAGAAGAGTTGAAACAAGTCTTCGCTTATGGAGCTGATGAGGTTTAAGGTATGCATATGCAATAGAAAAAATTATCAGGATAAATACAGCTCCGAGAATATAATTAAGTATCTCTTTAAAATTAGCCATATACCTGGTTTTTAGGTTTTGGATTGGGCTTCTAAATTCGACCAGATCAGTGAGCTGGCTCCCAGTACAGCTGCATTCTGTGTGCTTAGCTCTGACGCCAGCAATTTGACTTTCCCTTTGTATATGCTCAGCAGATTTTCCTCCATATATTCTTTTGCCGGTTCAAAAATAAGGTCCTTTGCCAGTGCCAGGCCTCCGAACAGGAATATTGCCTCAGGATTGGTGTGGGCAACAACATCTGCAAGCTTAAATCCCAGCATTCTCCCGGTATGCTGGAATGCCCTCTTTGCAAGATAATCACCTCTTTTTGCAGCTTCATGAATCATTTCGGCATCAAGTTCCTCAAAACTGTATTTCCTGAGCTCGCTCGGCTGTATGCTGTCGGCCATTATCTTAAGCAGGGACCTTTTTAGTCCGGTAGCTGAAACATATGTTTCGAGGCAACCTTTCCTTCCGCATCCGCAATCGCGGTTGGAGGGTCCGGGGCGGATTGCCGTATGACCTATCTCCCCGGCAAAACCATCATGGCCGTAAACCAGCTTCCCGTCAATGACAAAACCGCTGCCAAGTCCTGTCCCCAGGGTAATAACGACAAAGTTCTTCATCCCCTTCGCCCCGCCGTAAATCATCTCTCCGACTGCAGCCGCATTTGCGTCGTTGGTAACTATCACCGGAAGACTTGTGTGACGGTGGAAAATTTCTGCCAGCGGAATAATCCCTTTCCATGGCAGCCCGGCTGCATATTCTATGGTGCCTTTGTTAATATTTCCCATTGGCGCACCGATTCCGTAGCCTTTTATTTCAATTCCGTCACCCATCTTCTGGGCTGTCACGGATATTTTTTCATAAAGGGCTGCCACGAAGACTTCTATTTCTTCATAGTGGGTGGTCTTCAGCCGGTCTTCTGCCAGGATATTCCCATCCCTGTCAACAAAACCAAAAACCGTATTGGTACCCCCGATATCGATACCAGCTGCAACATCTTTTAATCCCATATTGCTGATTTAAGTATTTCCGTATGTGTAAATATACACTTACAATTTTAAAACTATCCCCGACTCCCCGGGTTTTCAGTGTTTATTCAGGAACATACTCATTGCCAACCTTCCGGGCCCTTTGTGGCTTGTCGAGGTTTATACCGAGAGCAACTCCTGTTTCAACAAGGATGTTCCAGCCTGCTGCCAGCTGGACATATTCAGCATACTGATCACCATCGGGTATCAATATAGTCGGGAAAATGGTTTCTTCTGTTGATACTGCTATCACACTCATTCCCACACCTTTTACCAGGCATTCCAGGAATTTATCATGGTCCACATCGAACGGTGCCATCCATATCAGGACCTCGTTTTTATCCATTACTTCCTCTGTGCCGTGAAGTGCAAAGGTTCCTTCAAGAAATGCCGATTTTTTTCTCGTTATCTCATTGGTCTTCAGCGCAAGTTCTCCTGCAACACCATTATCCCTGCCGGCAAAGTAAACAACATCGGCATTTTTGATTATTTCAACAATCTTACTGTCGAGCTTTGCTGTTAAAACCTGTTCTGTTTTCTCCGCGAGATCCCTTAATCCATCCATCTTCAGTCCCCAGAGATTCCTCAGCAGGGAATCATAAAAAAGTCCCTGCTCCATAACCGATTTTGTAGCGGCAACGGCATTCTCTTTCCCGCACGACAGGACATGCGTATCGTTTGCAAATTCCTGAAGTCTGGTATTTTTGTTGGCTGTTAAACCGAATATTGCATTATGGTTCCTCTTCTTAAGCTCGATAACGAGACGGACCACTTCTTTGGTCTGTCCTGAATTTGAAGCAGCAAAGACAACATAGTCACTCAGATCATATTCCCTCGACTGTGTGCAGCCCTCTGTGGCAATTGGCATAAAGAACGGCCTCTTCAGCGATGCATATATTGCTCTTTTAGCAGGAAACATCCTGCTGCTACCTTCTCCGGTCAGGAAGAGTCCCTTACGCGATTTAATGGTTCTGACAAACCGCTCTGAAACTCCCGGATCAAAGGATCTCATTATTTCCGGAGTTTCCATCATCTCCCTGACAAGCTCAAATTTGCTGTATTTTTCTTCTTTTAAATTCATTGTGGCACTATTTATAATTAAAGATAAGACTATTTTATCAGATATTCTGCCAGATCGTTCTGGATCTGTGGATCTTTCTGGAAGCCCCCGCCTAGATGCTGCCAGTAAACTTCAGCATATTCCACTCCTGCCATTTTACCGTAATTGCGGTTACCTTCCAGTACGAATCCGAAGAAATCATCTATCTTATGCATGTGTCTCATCAGATCAATCTGCGAGATATGGTATCCGAGCATTTTTTTCTTGGTTTCTATAACCGATGTCACATTTACATAAAAATGGGGAGGAGCGATCTGCGAACCCAGAGGATCTGACAGGGTAAGAGGTGATGTGTGATACAGAAGCGGTGTCACCGCCAGTGGTTTTTCACTTACAGGAACCGGATCGAGTGAAGAAATCATGGCTGCCGCCTCAACAATAGAGGCTGTGGTCCTGTGGTCGGAATGATAATCGTTGGGAAGGTGAGTGAATATCACACCTGCATTTACTTTTCTTATCAGGGATATGGCCTTCAGCCTGAACTCCTTTGTATCGAACAGGAATCCGTCCGTTCCGCCAAGCGTATAATACTCGGCATCAAGCACTGCAGCAGCTTTCTTTGCTTCCTCAAAACGCACCCTTGCAGTTTCCTCCATATTCATATTGCATCCGCCAAGATCACCACCGGTCATTGTTGCAATAACAATTTTATATCCTTTGTCCTTGAGAAGCTTCAGGACGCCTGCATTCCATGCTTCAGCATCATCGGGATGAGCGTTGAAGGATAATGCTACCTTATTGAATTGTTTTGTCATATTCTGTCTGTTATCTTTTAGCCATTATTTTTTCAAGTCTTATAAATTCAGGCAGTTCACCTGCAAGAGGTTTTATATATCCGATAAATGCCTGTGAAACGTGGTTGCCTTCCTCGTTGAAGTATTCCCTTGGCATAGGCTTTGCGGAAACAGCCACCTCCCTGAGCGGCACTTTTCCGAATTTAATAGTGTACGGCTCATTTGATATTCTTTCAATGCTGACCATAACACCCGACTCTCCTTTCTCCGCGAGTTTTACCGCCTCAACACCGCATTGATATGCCTCTTCGAGATCTATCTGAGAGGCTCTTACAAAATCGCTCATTATCAACGATTCCGTTATCTGGAATTCGCCCCTGAAGCCAAACTTGCTGACAATCATTCTGTGCAGACTGAGACCAACGCTGGTACCTCCCATTGCACCGAACTCTATGTTGTTGAATTTGTCCTTTGTTACTGAAGCACTGACGGGAGTACCGTCGGGATATTTTAAACCTTCGCCGCACACAATGGATACCCATCCATTTATTTTGATGCAGCTTTCAACATCCCACAGGAATTTCTCACGGTCAAAATGAAACTCCGGAGCATATATCAGGTGGGGTGCATCATCTTCATCTTTTCGTGCCAGGGCAGTAGCCGCAGCCAGCCATCCGGCATCCCGTCCGATAGTCTGGTAGATTACAAACTGGTCTACCTTCTGCATGTCTCTTGCCAGAATCCCTGCCTGCTTAACATTTAGTATATTCGAGCGGGCTGCAGAGGCATATCCCGGAGTATGATCTGTTCCGAAAAGATCATTATCTACAGTCTTGGGTATGCCGATACCATGAAGTTCATAATGCTGATCCCTGCAATAAGTCTCAACACGGTGAATAGTATCCATTGTGTCATTGCCTCCGATCAGGAAGAAATACCTGATATTATATTTCTTAAGCACCTCGAGTATACGCGGGAGATCTTCCTGCTTCACCTTATGCCTTGAGGAGCCGAGGGCTGATGAGGGAGTGGTCCGTAATCCTTTGATGATACGGACCGGCTGTCTGCTCAGGTTGTACAACCACTCCTGCATAAACCCTTCAATGCCAAATTTCATTCCATATATCTCTTCAACAAGAGAGAAGGATCTTACAGCTTCTATGACTCCGGCAAGGCTCGAATTGATAACAGATGTAGGGCCTCCGGACTGACCTATCAATGCATTACCTCTTATCATATCGTTGAATTTTACATTTTAATCCCCGGCAAGGGAGCTTCCTATACAAATTTTAATTCTCCGAAATATTCAGGTCTGTGATAATCGGGTTTTGGTGTACCGACCGGATTCCAGGTGACATAATGCGGAACGGAAAGCATATCGCCGCATTTGTAAAAATTTGCCCTGAAGGTTTTCCCCTTCAGCTGCTTTACATTGTGGTGAAAAAACACATCAAAAGGTATGGCTACTGTTAAAGTCCAGCTGAACCTTCCCTTTTTTTCCCTGACAGGTGTATGGCCTGCTGATGTAAGCCGCCTGATCTTCGAAATGATCTCCGGATTTGCCCTGGTGCTGTTTTCACGGCCTGTTCCTGTACCTAACAGACATGTCCCGATACCGTTAAATTCCAGATTGTAATATATCCCGTCATTACCGGGAGAGACGAAAAACTCAACACATGAATCCTCGCAGACCATCTGGTTGGTCTCAGTCATTTCAGCCTTGAAATAATCCTCAATTATATAATATTTGAGGAAAATCTCATTATCGCTGTATGCCATCGAGAAACTTACATCAGGCTTATAACTGTATTCCTTCCAGTTTACGCTATTAACCTTGTTTCTGCTTTCAAGCTGATCGAGCCTGGCAGATACCTCACTCATTTCAGGGAAGGGGGTTTTAAATTCCAGCTTCCTTACTTCAAGCACTTTCATAATAATACTTCTGTTCTTTGTATCCCGGGTGATCAGGTTATCAATTTATCAGCCAGGCAATATGGCCTTTTGTCGGCAGTTTTATTTGATCAGCTCGTTCCAGATCAGTGCTGCTGCTCCGAGAACTGCAGCATTGCTCTCAGGTATCCCGGAAGGCAGTATTTTAACCGTTCCCCGGAAAATGGGCTGAACATTCTGTTCTACATATTTCCGCACAGGTTTGAAGAGCATCTCCCCTGCGTTTGCCAGTCCTCCGAAAAGGAAGACTGCCTCCGGACTGGAGAATCCGATTGCATTGTATATCCCGAATGCAAGCTTCTCGGCTGTAAAATCCATTGCCTTAAGCGCAATGGGATCTTTTTTCCTGGCAGCCTCAGCGATCTTCCTGGAGGTAAGTTCACCGGGAGGGATATTTCTCAGGACACTCTCCTCCCGCATTTCGCTTAACATGAGAAGTGCGGTTCTGACAAGTCCTGACGCTGATGCATAGGTTTCATAACAACCGTTACGTCCGCAGCCGCAGGCACGTCCTCCGGGAACTACTGTAGTATGACCAAGCTCGCCGGCAAATCCTGTATGCCCGTAGACCACCTGTCCGTTTATGACGATCCCGCTTCCCAGACCTGTACCAAGGGTCAGAACTATGAAATCTTTCATTTTCTTTGCTCCTCCGAAGATCATTTCACCGATTGCTGCCGCATTTGCATCATTGGTGATCTTTATCGGAACATTTATTTTCTTTCTCATAAGATCAGCCAGGGGAACTATTCCTTTCCATGCCAGGTTGGGCGCCAGTTCAATGGTCCCTTTATGATAATTTGCATTCGGTGCCCCGATACCGATACCCACAAGCTTAAGGGTGGGTCTCTTTGCCAGGAGCTTCTTTATTGCCGTGGCTATAGCCGCTACAAAATCACCGATCTCAGGATATTCAGTTGTCTTCAGGCTGCTGTCAACTGAAATTTTACCTGTCCTGTCAACCAGTCCGAAAGCTGTATTGGTACCTCCTATGTCAATGCCTGCTACTACTTCCTTCATAATAAAAACTGTATTTGTTATTTTAAACTTGTCCTTGATTTTTGTGTTTTTGCTTTAAGATTTTTAACGTTTATTTCACTAATATCCCATTCCTCTTCGACTATCCAGTCTTCTTTGATGTTCAGTTCCTTATTATAAAATGAGACTGGTTCAGGCTGCATTCTCCGGTCAAAATCGCCGGTTGTCCACTTGCCATCATTATTCAGGTCGTATAATGTGCGTAGTCTGTAAGTTCCCTTCTCAAGCAGCCCGAATTCAGCCATACCATCTTCTTTCATATAAACCTGCTGCAGCACCTTGTCATTCCCGTCAAGGAGCTGGATTATCCTGTCTCCTTTATAATTTTTAATATTCACTCTGAGTTTTCCGTATGATTCAGGTTCCCTGACCATAAACCGGATTCCTGAGGAATCAGAGTTTTCACCATAAATAGTGCCAAGCGAGGCAGAATCTGCAATATAAAGATAATTTTTACCAGGTTCCAGGGATGCTGAAATAAAAAGCCTGCATGAATTAAGAGTGTCCTTCCGGATCTCATAAGGCAGGCCGGTTTTTCCCGATTTGACTACTTCATATAGCCGGATGCGCGAAGTATCGGGCTGCCGGAAAGGGGCCGGCGAAACAAGAGTAATCCTCTGGCCCGGTTTCAATGATCCCGTACTGATATTGGTAGTTACACGCAGTGGAGCAGGCTTGATTCTTGCCCTTGTTGAACGGGGAAGAAGAAACCGCCGTCTGATTGTGTCAACCTTTTCTGTGAGTGCCCCCGTGGTATCTGTAAAAGGATATCTGACAACAGCCGCGATTTCCTGCTGCCTGTAAAGGGCGGTATCGGTAAGCCATACAAGCATTGTATCCCTCTCTTTGCTTATCTCGGTGAAATAAGAATTTTCAGCAGCGCCGGGAATGGAAAAACTAAAATCCATCGTGTCGGGAGGCAGGGAGAGAGTGAACATCATCTGGTACTGGAGTTTACGGTCGGATGACGACAGGTAATGGTTCTTTTTCAGCGGTGCGTACAAAATCAGCTTGTATTCTCCATGCAACACTATAGTATCGGCAACTTTTTTTTCAACCGGCTTTATTACGGTTGTATCCTTCATTACCGGCAGATAGTTTTTTTCGGGTGTGATCTCTAAAGTATCGCTGAGGAATGCAAAATTCTCCTCAGCCAGGTTATAGTTTTTGCTGTTATCGAGATCGTTCAGGGCGTAGAGACGGTATTTACCGCCGCGTACATTATTGATCCGGAAATAGCCGTTCCTGTCAGCCCTTGCAATATACTCCGGAAGCTGGCTTTTTACAGTCGTGTCATCAAGGTTCCTGTACATCAGGACGAGCGCATTTTCAGGCGGATCAAGAGTAAAAGCGGTGTATACATTGCCCGTAACCGAAAGAGAATCTATGATCGGTCCTGTCGATATTACGAACTGGTAATTGTCAATTGTATTGCCTTCGTTCAGGTCCCTTATTGCATCCTGGAAATAAAATGTATAGGTGGTGCTGTCTCTGAGCTCATCTTCTAATTCGACATTCACGCTTTTACCCCGGAGTGATACTTTCGGCTTTGTGCTCATCGGCGGCGAAACCATGAACTTTTCGTTTATCTTGTCAAGAACGACATACTCATTGAATGTGATTGAAAACCTGTTACCCCTGAAATTCCTGGAGCCGTCTGGTGGAACGCTCTTTACAATTACCGGAGGTTCCTTATCTTTTGGTCCGCCCGATGGAGAACTGATCTTTGCACAGCTGCCGATGATTACTACAGCCGGTAATACGGGAAAAAAATTCTTGATAATCCTCCAGTTCATCAGCTCGACTGGTTTTTGCGATTTACAAACTTACACTATTTTTCTTGCGATCCAATTCATCCAGTTAACTTTAGTCACCTCAAACTTTAGTTCACTTTAGGCACTTATTTGTTTCATATTTTCTACCTTTGCTTTCATATTAACAGATTTTTATGCATCAGTTTATCATTACGTGGGATGTAAATCCTGAAATTTTCCGTATTGGTTCTTTTGCTATCAGGTGGTACGGATTATTATTTGCATCGGCTTTTCTTGTCGGTTACATTATTATGGGCAGGATTTTCAGGAACGAAAATCTCAGTGATGCTGTCCTCGACAGGCTTACAATATATATGGTTGTAGGTGTTATTGTAGGAGCGAGATTAGGTCATTGTTTCTTTTATGAACCTGGTTATTACCTCTCACATCCGGCAGAGATCCTGATGATATGGAAAGGAGGCCTGGCAAGCCATGGTGCGGCAATCGGAATCCTTACTGCTATCTGGCTTTTTACGAGGAAGGAAAAGAAGGATTATACCTGGGCGCTCGACAGGATCGCTATAGTCGTTGCCCTTGCCGGGGTATTTATCAGGACCGGCAACCTTATGAATTCTGAGATCTATGGCGACGAAACATTACTTCCATGGGGATTTGTATTTATTCGTGACGGACAGAATGCACCAAGGCATCCCACACAGATCTATGAAGCGCTGGCCTATCTTTGCATTTTCATCCTTCTTTTCAGACTATACTGGAGAAAGAAAGGAGAACATATCCAGGGTACTCTTATCAGCCTTGCCTGTATATTGATATTCACTGCCAGGTTTTTTATTGAATTTCTTAAGATGGAACAGGTGGATTTTGAAAAGGGAATGTCTCTGAATATGGGACAATTAATGAGTATTCCTTTTGTGATTCTTGGCGGGATATGGTTATATTTCAGCCTGAAAAATGCGAAACGGGCAAAAATAAAAAGGTGATATTTATTTTTTCAGAATTCCATTGAAGAGCACATCCAGAATGCCATTCAGTCTCTCTTCAATGTTAACTTCCCGTTTTTTCCAGAAGAGAGGAACCTCAAGCCCTTTAAGTGCTGTCTGCACAGCCAGGGCAGTATACTCACTGTTTGCAACATTAAATACTTTCATCCTTGCCCCATGATACATTATCAGTCTGAGCATTGCAAGCTCCTCGCGGTCATATTTTGAACGTATACGTTCGATGAAATCAAAATGATCGAGGTTCTTGTCAAAAATTGCATTGTAGTAATTTGACAGTTTTTCGAACGCTTTCATTCTTACAAAAACATAATTCTTCAATTTCTCAACCGGCGATTCAACTGATTTAATACTGTTAGTAAGCTGATTTCTAAGAATATTTGCCTCGTACAGGACAACCGCTTCAAAAATTTCTTCCTTGCATTTAAAATAGTAGTAGATTGAACTTTTACCCATTTTAAGTGCTTTTGCAATTTCATCCATAGTGGTCTTTTTGAACCCGTAACGGCTGAAAATCTGCCCTGCAGAAATGATCACTTTCTTCCTAAACTCTTCTTTATTAATCATATAATCAGATTCCGGAGATAAAGTTCTTCTTTAGTGCAAATTTAAGAGATAAATCTGTCTGATCAAAATTTTCGAATATTCCGGTCGACAATTTGAATTTTAATAATATACTTCAATATTTTGTAAATTTGGTTTTATAATTAATGCGGAAATCGAAAGATTTTAAGAATGCTTGTAGGCGATAAGAATTACCAGAGTATCTGGCCTGACGAATCAGATCCTGCCGTCATCAGGGTAATTGACCAGCAAAAACTGCCTTTTTTTTTCGAGACCAGGGAGTTGCGTTCTGTTGATGATGTATTTCTTGCCATCAGGGATATGACTGTTCGCGGAGCACCCCTGATTGGTGCTGCAGGTGCATACGGAATCTATCTGGCAACTCTTGAAATCACCCCCCTTACAAATATTGATCAGCATCTGTCAAATGCAGCAAGATACCTGATATCTTGCCGCCCGACAGCAGTCAACCTGTCGTGGGCGGTAAACTTTGTTGTTGATCGCCTGAGACAATGTGCAGGGCCTGAAGAACTTTCTTCCGCTGCATTGAAAGCTGCCGGTGAGATCTGTGAGTTGGAAAAGGAAAACTGCAGGCAGATTGGAATACACGGACTGAAGCTCATCGAGAAAATAAGCAGGAAGAAAAAGGGAAAGCCTGTTAATATATTAACACACTGCAACGCCGGCTGGCTGGCATGCATCGACTACGGGACCGTAACCTCGCCAATCTATCTTGCCAGGGATAAGGGCATCGCAGTTCATGTATGGGTTGATGAAACACGGCCGCTGAACCAGGGAGCAAGGCTTACAACATGGGAGCTTGGTGCTTATGGAGTACCATTTACGCTGATCACTGACAATACCGGCGGGTACCTGATGCAGCGTTCACTTGTTGATATTGTCATTGTAGGTTGTGACCGTGCTACACGGACCGGTGATGTGGCAAACAAGGCAGGGACATACCTTAAAGCTCTTGCGGCATACGATAACAAGATTCCTTTTTATTCGGCTGTGCCATCAACATCCATCGATTTTAATATCACCGACGGGCTATCGGAAATACCTGTGGAAGCCCGCGATCCGGAAGAGGTAAGAACTGTAACCGGATTTGACGGCAAACAAATTCTGTCTGTGAGGATCTGTCCTGAAAATGCACCGGCTTCCAATTATGCTTTTGATATAACACCTGCAAAATTTATAACCGGTTTTATAACGGAGAAAGGCATTTGCAGGGCAGCAGAAAAAGATATTAAAAAAATGTTTTCAGATAAATTCAATTAATATGGAAGGGGTAGTAAAGTTTAATTGCCACTGGAGTCAGTCAGGCCCCGTCATATCAGACGAACAATATGAGATTATAAATTACTGGAGGGACATCCTGTACAATATGGACCTGATAGGAGCCTATGAAAATGGTGTCGGGTTTGGAAATATAAGCATGAGGATCAGGGGCGGCAACCAGTTTGTCATAACCGGCTCGGCAACAGGTGAGATACCGGAACTTGAGCCCGGCCATTATGTAAAAGTGACTTCATTCAATATCGACGACAACGCAGTACAATGTGTCGGCCCCTTAAAAGCATCATCCGAATCGCTTACACATGCTGCTATATACCTGGCCGATCCCGACACAAACGCTGTGATCCATGTTCACAGTATTGATCTGTGGAATGAACTAATATACAAGGTGCCCACAACAAATCCATCAATGGAATACGGAACCACGGGTCTCGCAAAGGATATCTTCAGACTCTTCAACGACTCAGACGTTTTTGAAAAAAGAATAATAGTTATGGCAGGTGACAGAGCCGGGATCCTTACATTCGGGCACGACATGGATGAGGCTGCAAATGTGCTGCTGGGTTATCTAAAAAAAGGATAATGGCTAAAATCGGTATCATAGGAGGTTCAGGGCTTGAAGATCCAGCCATTTTGGAATCTCCGGAAACGTACCATGTTAAAACTCCATACGGCGAACCCAGCTCCCCCCTGCTTTGCGGAAAACTGAAAGGTAACGATATTGTACTGCTTTCCCGTCACAGAAAAGACCATACTATCCCGCCCTCAAAGGTGAATAACAGAGCTAATATTTTCTCTCTTAAGGATGCAGGCTGCACTCATATTCTTACGACGACAGCATGCGGCAGCCTGAGGGAAGATATTCAGCGCGGGGATATTGTTATACCTGACCAGTTCATCGATTTTACACGTCACCGGATCAATACCTTTTTTGATGAATTTGAATCCGGGAAAATGGGACATACTCCAATGGCAGAACCCTTTGATGCAAACCTGCGGTATCTGATTATAGGTTCTGCAAGGTCGCTTAATCTTAAAGTCCACGAAACAGGTACCGTTATCACAATCGAAGGTCCGCGATTTTCGACACGGGCAGAATCTAATCTTTTCAGAAGATGGGGAGCTGACATAATAAACATGTCAATTGCTCCCGAGGTGATACTGGCTAATGAGCTGAAGATTCCATATGCCGCTATAGCAATGAGCACCGATTATGATTCGTGGAAGGTGGATGAAAAACCTGTAACATGGGAAGAAGTGCTCAGGGTATTCGACGAGAACGTTCATAACGTGCTGAAACTGATACTTGAGGTCATTTGTGCAATAAAATAATATTTCATCCCATTTGAGGCTTTATAAGGCCACTCTCTGTCTGTTTTCCAATCCTGTTCATTCTTATCCATCGCCAAATAATTCTTCAAATTCAGAAGAGGATTTTGAAAATTAATTAAACATTTAGTTGTATAACTAATTATTTCGTTGTATATTTGGTATGTTTAGTTAAGATCAGAATTATCTGAAGGTAACTTAAAAAGAAATGCTATGGAAAAAGATATGAAGAGAATTCCCAGTTTCGACGATATAGTATTCGCGATCAGGAACAAGGAGTACGGGGCATATGTACTTCGCAGGACTTATGGCAGGAATATTTTGATTTCACTTTTTATCGGAATTACAATTATTTCCTCAGCTGTTATTACTCCATATCTGAACACCAGAGCTCTGGAGAGCCGGCAGAAAAGAGGAGAGAGGCTGGTAGCAATTCAGATGGATAACATCGAACAGCCGGTCGAGCAGGTTGCTCCTCCGCCGACACCGCCGCCATCATCGGACGTTATGCAGCAGGCCAAATATGTCCCTCCGGTTGTTGTAGACTCGGTAAAACCCGAGGAAGCAATCCGGCTTATGACGGCTGATGACGCACAGGCTGAAGTAATGAACGAAGATGTAAATGTGGAAATTGTAGAGGAAGTCGTTGAAGAGGTTCAGGAAGAAGAAGCCGAACCTGAACCTTTTGTGGTTGTTGAAGAGCCGCCGATGTTCCCGGGAGGAGATCAGGCGCTTCTGGAATTTATTTCGAAAAACACTGTTTATCCGGAAGTTGCCAAGGAAAATAACGTCCAGGGAAGAGTATTCGTCAAATTCTGTGTGACTTCAAAAGGAACAGTCAGCCAGATCAGCATTCTGAAAGGAGTCGATCCTGAGCTTGATACAGAAGCAATGAGAGTTGTCAGTATACTCCCGTTATTTAAACCAGGTAAGCAAGGTGGGAAACCTGTGCCTGTATGGTTTTCCGCATTAATTAATTTCCAGCTGCTGCAGAATTATTAAAACTCCGGACAGGAAAAGTACTGAATACAACTTCTTATTTCGGCAGGACGATTGAACATTAAGGGGGATCTCCTTGTTAGTCTATCCTCATCAATCCATACATGCTTTAATCTTAAAAATTGATGCTATGAAAACAACAAAGGAGCAGAAAATCGTTACGGTGCAGACAAAGGTGGATGCCCCTATGGATCTGGTGTGGAAGCTCTGGAACACACCTGGTGACATCGTCAGATGGTCTTATGGTTCTGAGGACTGGCATACGACCCGTGCAGAAAATGATTTACGGCCGGGCGGAAAGTTCAGATACCGGATGGAAGCCAAAGACGGATCGCAGGGATTTGATTTTGAAGGAGTGTATGATAAGGTCATTCCTATGGAGAGGATAGATTATACAATGGCTGACGGTAGAAAAGCTACCATAATTTTTTCAAAGACCAACGGCAAGGTTAAGATTATGGAAGATTTCGAGCCTGAAAAAGAAAATCCCGTTGAGATGCAGCACGACGGATGGCAGTTCATACTTAATAACTTTAAGCGATATGCTGAGGTAAAAGCCGCTTTCATGAGACCACCGAGAATAACTCATCAAATAACCCCCTGTCTCTGGTTTGACAATCAGGCGGAGGAGGCAGTCAATTTCTATGCCTCTGTTTTTAAAAATTCCAAAATCATAAGGAAAACCTATTTCACAAAGGAAGGGTATGAAATACACGGTCAGAAAGAAGGGAGTGTCATGACCGTTGATTTTCAGATTAACGGCCAACCCTTCACAGCCCTGAATGGAGGTCCGGTGTTCAAATTCACTGAAGCTATTTCATTGCAGGTATTCTGCGATACGCAGCATGAAATTGATTATTACTGGGAAAGGCTCACTGAGGGAGGTGAAGAATCTCAATGCTGCTGGCTGAAGGATAAATACGGTGTTTCATGGCAGATCGTCCCGTCAGTTCTTCCCGGGTTGCTAAGTGATCCTGCAAAAGCTGATAAAGTCCTGAAGGTTCTCTACACAATGAAAAAACCGGATATCGAAAAACTGAAAAGAGCATAAAATACCGGAATTGTTGTCGATCGAGCCCGCCTGTACGATTTTCTGTAAGGCGGGTTTTTTCTGTTTTGAATGCTTTTCCCATGTCTTATTTATGAATTATGTGATTTATGCTGTAAAGTATAGGTTGATCGGCGGATTTACCGGAATTACTATATTTTGGCATTAAAGAATACCTTTTCATTTTCAAAGTATCGGGTTTACCCGAAAGAATGTAAATTTAGACCGGTGATTTATTACTTATTTAACAACAGAATTGTTTGTAGTTTAATTGAACGACATTAAGTTAAGGTTTAACATGTCAAATAAAATATATCCGATGGATATAGAAAACAGTCTGAAAAACAAAATGCTCGAAATAAAAGCCACTCTTCAGATCCTGAAGCCTGCCAGTGAAGCATTTGATTTTATGTCTAATTCAGAATGAAGTTAAAGTCACTTTCAATACCTCATTTTTTTATTGATTCTCTGCCCGAAATTTCAGATACTGACCGCAGGGAACGGATCCGGTGTGTTGAGATACAAGCCGGTGCATCCGACATTTTTACCTGGCTGAAACAGCTTCGTATTGCACCTTATAGTTATGATCTCATTGACAACAGGGGAAGAAGATCACCTCGTTTTATAATTGAAAACCTGCCTCCCCTGAGAGTTAAGTCCCATTTCCTGTTAGCCTTTCATATATTCGAATTTGAGGAAAACTCTTTTATAGTGAGCCGTTTCTGTGAACCTGTTAATCCTCCGGTAAACCAGTATATGAAAGATCTGTTTTTTGAATACAGGATTGTTGAGGAAGGACCTAAAGCTAAATTGTGGTGCAAGATTATAGGTCATTTTAATAAAAATATATCTTCAAAAGGATTCTTCTTCATATTTTCTGTTGTCAACAAAATAATGATGGTAAGGCAGTTCAGGAACATTAAAAGGCTTTCAGAGTTGCTGGCCGAGGGAAAAGTTCAAACCAGAACATATGACCTGAAAAATTACTTTGCCAAATCGGGATTATACTGGTGGATATTCTGCCGTCGCCATAATTGCAGCGGATTGATAACATAAGATCATCCGTTTTAGAATGTTGCGGTGTCTTCTCCATGCACCTGAGATCCATATAAATGCAGGCTGTTTTTTAAGATTGAAAAAGACATTCTGTATACCCTGAAACATTCTCCGGCAATGCCTGTTAGTATTATAGATCCGTGAAAGAGTTCAGTATATGGATAAATAAATCAGATTTAATTTCTACATTTACGGAATTTTAAAAGAAAATAGAATTATATTAACTTGATATTCAATATTAAAATGAACATTAAAAGAACAAAAAAGTTTGCAGGATTATTGGTATGCATTACCATATTGGGAACAAACCTCAGCGGACAAACCCGGAGTGATGTTATTAAGGTTTATAATGAAGGAGCAAAGGCGATTCAAACAGATGTTCCCGCTGCGATCAAAGCATTTGAGAATGTGGTTACATTATCCGCTCAGGTCGGTGAAACCGCCAACGATCTGAAACAAAAGGCCGTACAGGTGCTTCCGGGACTATATGTAAAAGCTGCATCTGCAATTCTGGCAGAAAAGAAACCGGCAGCCGAAGTAATTAAGGCTGCAAAGGCTGCTGCTGCTGCTGCTGAAAAATACGGAAGCGCCACAAATAAGGAAAATGCCGGAAAGCTGTTGGCACAGGGTTATTATGCAATGGGTACCGAGTTATTTACCCAAAAGGATTATGAAAATTCCCTGAAAGCATTTGACTCCCTTTTAGTGATCAATCCCGGTTTTGTTGCCGCAATTTACAATAAGGCATTAATATACAGGAGCCAGAATAATTCTGCTGCCTTTGAAGAAACAATCGATTTATACCTTGGAAAGCTCGAAAAGGGCAAAGATGATGAAAAAGCTAAACAGGCTTCAACCTCGGCTCTTGAATATTTCCGTGCTGCAGGATCACAGGCTAACCAGGCAAACAATCTCGATGAAGCTCTCGCATTGCTGAACAAAGCAGCAAAATACGGTGAAGATAAGGATCTTTACTACTACTTTGCTGATGTGTATAACAAGCAGAAGAATTTCAGCAGCGGAGCTGAATATGCACAGAAGGGCCTCGCTCTCGAGACGGGCGCCGCCGAAGCCAAAGCGAAGTATTACTTCCAGCTTGGCCTTGCCCAGGCAGGTAAAGGACAAACTGCCGAAGCTTGTACTTCATTTAAAAATGCCATGTTCGGGCCATTTGCAGGTCCCTCGAAAGCAGAGAGAACAAACCTGAAATGTCAGTGACAAAGCAATTTGTCTCTGTCATATGACATTGGTTAATTAAATCTTTCTTACAATATAATATACAGATCTGATTGGAATTGGACTAATGACATTGTAGGATTGACTCAACCGTCCAACATCCAGTATTCAGAATTTCCGGTTTTTCAGTTTTTGGAATAAATGAAAAGGCTTTTGCCGGGTATTTTAAAAGTCCTTTCCTGCAGGTGTCCACTATCTGGTAATATTCATAAACCATTCCTGCAGCCTGGACAGGTCAGCTAGTCTCCGGGGGTATAGTCTGCTCAAAACTCTTATCGCTTTCTTCAGATTTGTCTTTTACAGTTTCTTCCGAAATCAGTCTTCTGGAAATTGCTTCATTATTTTCTTGTGCCTGCAGATCCCTTTTAAGTGCATAATTCTCTCTTCTTCTTGCAAGGGTCCCGTCTTCTTCTTTTCTTACAACAAGTATGTCAATTGATTTTTTCATTGCTCTAAGGTAAGAATAAATAAATCATTTGTCTGACTAATTCGGATTATATTCAACTCAGGTTCAGTTTTTCATTGATTTTCTGATATGTATTAAGAGCGCCAGGGATCACCGCCGGTTACTATTTCTTCGATTTCTCCCGTCACCATAGGTTATTCGCCTGAATTTAATGTACATTTGTCCCGATTCAGCTTGTGGATTCTGCGTTCTTTTTTACCAGTCATGCTTTTAGCTGGTAGATTTCCGCTCACTTTCATGTATTACAGCTGATATTGATTTCATTTATAACCAATTAACAATAAAGATATGGGCAGATCGCAGGAGACTTTCAATAAAAAGGAAGTCAGAAACAAGAAAGAGAAAAAAAGAAAGGAAAAAGAACTCAAAAGGGCAAAGAAAAAGATTGAGGGTAAAAAGAGCAGCTTCGACGAAATGATCGCCTATGTCGATGAATTCGGTAAAATTACTTCAATTCCACCCGATCCCGGCAAAAAAACGGTTATTGCCGCAGAAAGCATTGAACTCAATATAACAAAAAACAGACCTGAATCTACTCCCAGTTTCGTACGAAGGGGAATTGTAACTTTCTTTGATGAATCAAAAGGTTATGGCTTTATAAGGGATCTGGAATCACATCAGAGTGTTTTTGTACATGTGAATAACCTGCTCGAGCCGGTCAAAGAAAACAATGTCGTAATTTTTGAAAAAGGCAAAGGACCAAAAGGACCTTCTGCCATGAAGGTAAAACTGTTTAAGGAATAACTTTACTTTTAGTATTATTTTGATCTCCTGTTCGAGTTACGCAACAAGTAACGGTTTCTGACCTCCTCAATATCTGCATCCTGTGCTATATATATTTTTGTCCTGTGGTCGATAATAACCACCTTTAACTTTGAAATATCGGGCGATTTGAAAACATTTGGCTTCTTTTCGTACATAATTCCTTGAATTTAAAATAAAAAGTCCCGCTTCTGGCGGGACCAAAAAAATCTAAATGATTATTACAAATAAATTAAGCAAGTTTAACATTTACTGCATTTAATCCTTTTTTACCCTGCTCCAGATCAAAGGTAACCACATCATTTTCCTTGATATTCTCCTTTAATCCTGACGAATGCACAAAATACTCTTTTGATGAATTCTCCTCTTTAATGAATCCAAATCCTCTGGACTCATTGTAAAATTTAACTGTTCCTTTACTCATAATTTGATTTTATTAATAAGGCGCAAGGTACGCTTTTTTATTGGAATAATTCTATATATATTTGCCAACTGATTTATAAAGTGGTTTCCACGAAGCGTTATTAGGCATTTTGCCAGGTCTGTAATTGATTTCATTTCAGCCGGGAATAAATCTATCGCTCCCGGAAACACATAATAATTTTCAAGGATAAATGAAGGCGTTAAAAATTGGAAACCTTACGATTAATGTTCCGATAATTCAGGGTGGCATGGGCGTAGGTATTTCTCTTTCGGGGCTTGCAGCTGCAGTGGCTAACCAGGGTGGAGTTGGTGTTATTTCAAGTGCTGGCCTTGGGCTTTTATACAAGGATTTTTCTCCGAACTTTCTTGAAGCCAGTATCCATGGGCTTAAGGAGGAGATACGAAAAGCAAGGGAAAAAACAATAGGGGTTATAGGCATCAATGTAATGGTCGCGATGACAAATTTTGTGGATATGATCAAGACTGCTGTTTCCGAAAGGGTGGATATCATTATCGCAGGAGCAGGACTTCCTCTTGATTTACCTTCATTTTTAAAAAAAGACAGCAATACAAAACTAATACCCATAGTCTCATCGGCCAGAGCAACAAGGATAATATGTGATAAATGGAAAGCAAACTATGATTATCTTCCCGATGCGGTAATTGTTGAAGGACCAAAAGCAGGCGGCCATCTGGGCTTTAAGGAGGAACAGATCGGAGATAATAATTATGCTCTTGAAAAGCTTGTACCGGAAATCGTCACTGAACTGAAACCTATTGAGAAAAAATATACTAAGAACATACCAGTAATTGCAGCCGGGGGGATATATACAGGTGCGGATATCAATAATATTATGAAGCTCGGTGCATCTGGTGTCCAAATGGGAACCAGATTTGTAACAACCGAAGAATGTGACGCTTCAAAAGGCTTTAAACAGGCATATATTGACGCAGATGAAAAAGATATTGAGATCATAAAGAGTCCGGTGGGATTGCCGGGAAGGGCAATTCTTTCAAGTTTTATTCAGAAAGTAAAAGACGGCAAAAAACAACCGAAAAAATGTCCGTTTAAATGTATTAAAACCTGCGACATTACCAAAAGCCCTTATTGTATTATAATTGCCCTTATTAATGCGCTTAAAGGGAATTTCGAAAATGGCTTTGCATTTGCCGGAAGCAACGCATTCAGGGCAACCAGAATATCATCCGTAAAGGAAATCTTCCAGAACTTGCTGAAGGAGAGTAATGAAGATAATGGAAAGCTTCGGCATATTGATCTCAGGAGCCTGTGAGATAACAGTCGCCTCAGCTTTTACTTCGTTTCTCATCAGCCCGGGCGTATCCATAATCACCGGCGGATGAAGCGCTATGAAAACAATATCCTGGCCGGCAGCATTTTTCAGATCTGCTGTGACGATTCCGGGGTATTTTTTTTAAAGTCCGACTGAGCTTCAGGATTTATGTCAATCCTTCAGTGCCATTTTCGGGTTTTGAGCTTATGACCAGATCGGGATTCCCGGCATTCAGCATAGAAAATGAACTTTTTTGTATAACTTTTAAGCCTGAATTGTGACTAAACCATAAAACCTGAATAACTATGAAAACCCGAATTACATTAATTATTATTGTATTCCTGGCTGCTTCTGAATTGTATGGTCAGACCTCCGACAACTGCGTTACCGGCGTGATACTTTCAGCCTATTCGGAACGGGCATACTCATCTGAACCTGTAACCGATCAGCAGCTTGATGTTATACTGAAATGCGGTATCAAGGCTCCCAGTGCAAAGAATGCCCAGCCGTGGAAGTTCACCGTTGTAAAGAACGAAGCGGCAATG
>JADDYF010000225.1 GCA_015712185.1 Bacteroidales bacterium | reverse complement strand
GACAAAAACATTTTTGTTCATTTGGACGCTTGGATTATGTTGGAACTAAAGACAATGTTCTCTCCGGTTTCTTTTCATTTTTGTTGTTTTGAAGTAAGAACATCTGAACAATCGAACGAGGAACGAAGAAGTTCTTACTTCATTATTCGTTTGTTCTTAATTCTTACTTCTCAAAGCTCCCTTCAGACTGTTTGTGGATTGGAACATGCATCATCCTGTCTTCAATGAATTTTGTTATGTCGGGAACAGGCATTTTCTGTATTACATAGGAGTGATTTCCCTGAGGATCGTCTCTCCAGCTGTTGCTCCCATCTGAGCTGACCAGGATGGTTCCTCTTCTTGTATCGAAGAATCCTTCTGTCCCGTAAACTCCTATCAGGGCTGCAGTTTCATCCCAGCTCATCCTGCCATTCTTATCTTCCGGTGACAGGGGAATGCTGATCCTGAATACATCCTTTACCGGACTGTTTTGTACCGGTGATCCGATAAGACGCAATCCGGTCTTTATCTCCCGGCCTATTTCAAATCCTGTGAATATTATCTCACCGGGCCAGTTTTCAAAAACATCTTTCGACGACACCGAGTCAATATAAACATTAAATTCCCTGCCTTTCGGGAATCTGCCGGCCATGGAGACAAGCACCCTTACCTTGGCCGATGCCAGCTCACTGCCGTTCAGATTACTGAATTCGTCAGGAGCAGATTTCAGGAGATTACATATATTCGTCAGAAAGCCAACTGTAATAATCGTTACACTTTTATCAGGCTGTCTGCTCAGTATCTCCCTGTAAACACTCACTGCATCGCGGGCTTCGGAGGTTGATTTAATATTGTGGGGATATTTTGCTACAATTGAGTCTGCCCAATGTTGTGATGAACCCATATCAGCACCTGCTGTTTTAGGTGCGCCTGTCGGAGTTCCGGGTCTTCCGAAATAGGTGTTGATAACATCTATCGAAGGAACCACAAGCGAATGCCTGTTTGAGGCAAGTGTTGCCAGGATCTCAGCCTTGCCGCTGTCTGCCATAGCATGTAGAAATGCCAGTGCACCTACGTCATCATAGTCAGGACCAAGATCTGTATCAAAAATGATTTTCACAGGGGAATCCTTCCCGGGAGTTGGCGAATTTCCGCAACCCCATAATGCAAGGAAGAGGATCAATACAGGGAAGAATATTCTTTTCATGATCTTAATCGACCTCATCTCTGAATGGCGCTGATGCCTGTGCCCCCATACGTGTGACTGAGATTGCAGCAGCAGAGTTAGCAAACATAACTGCTTCCCTGAGATCCTTTCCTTCTGAGATGGCCACTGCCAGGGCTCCGTTGAACACATCCCCCGCGGCAGTCGTGTCGACAGGTATTACCGGAACTCCGGCAATCATCCCGGTATATACTTCAGACATCAGGTAAGCGCCTGCAGATCCCATGGTTAAAATTACATTCTTAACGCCTTTCTTCCTGAAGAATGATGCTGCATTTTCGGCTGACGACACATCACGCACCTTAATGCCGGAAAGTATCTCAGCCTCAATTTCATCAGGAGTGATAAGCCATGTGTGCCTGTAAAGGTAATCGTGCAATTTCTGAGCAGGCGCAGGATTAAGGATCACTTTAATGCCATTCTCCGATGCTGTAAGAGCAGTATATTCAACAGTCATTACAGGGATTTCGAGCTGGAGCAATATTATCTCAAACCTGCCAGGTGTAAAAATATCACCTGGGATATCTTCGGGTACAAGGGTACTGTTTGATCCGGGTGCAACAACAATTACATTCTCACCTTTTGAGTTGACTGTTATCAGTGCAACTCCTGAAGGCAGCTGAGTATCTTTAGCAATATATTGTGTCTCAATACCTTCCTTCGAAAGAAGCTCTATTGTCTGATCCCCGAACAAATCATTTCCTCTCTTGGTAATGAATGTGACTTTACCACCAAGCCTGGCTGCTGCGACAGCCTGATTGGCCCCTTTGCCGCCCGGATTCATAAGGAAGGTACCGCCAAGAATTGTTTCACCCGGGGCAGGTAATTTCTCAGTTTTAATGACCATGTCAGTGTTCGAACTGCCGATTACAAGAATATTGCTCATATACAGGATTGTTTAATATTGAAGATTTATGGATTAATTTCCAAGATAATTTATTTTTTTCACAATCAAGCCGAGGGGTTTTAAAAATAATGAGAATGAGTAAAAAATACGGAACCAAATATCCATATCCGGCCAAATAGTTATATTTAAGACATAAATTAAATTACCCTTTGTCTTCGTATAAAATGAAAAGCAAGCTTCATCCTTACCTTCTGATGACGTCAGGAATACTTCTGGCAGCATCTTTAATTTCGTATTTATTCAGGAACATTTCATTAACAGGTATTTTCCTGATTGCAGGATTTATAGCACTGGCAACAGGTGTTAGAGGATATGAAAAGCTTAAGGGATTTTCATATACTATTTGGATATTCACCGTGGTAACTGCCTCGATGTTTTATCCGCAATACTTTACAAATATCGGTAACTTTCAGTTAAAGAGCCTGATTGTTCCGTTATTGCAGATTATTATGTTCGGTATG
>JADDYF010000202.1 GCA_015712185.1 Bacteroidales bacterium | reverse complement strand
ACGGAGTAATAAACTTCCGGACTGCCGATGCTTCAAATGTTCCTGTCACCCGGTTCTTTGTCGAAGCAGGCATATTTGACAGACCGAGGAACAGAAACTGGGTCTGGTGGGATACTCCAAGGGTATTTTCCACACTTTCATTTTCTCATCTGCAGAAAATAGGGAAGACAGATTTTGGCATCAGTACTAATCTGATGACAGATGAGGGCTACAGAAGACTTAACGGCGAACGGCTTGCCAGGATGAACCTCAAAATGAAGCGCTTCAGCAGCAAAGCAGAAGGATTAAATTACGGGATGAATATAAGTTCGGGACTGACTCAAAAGAAAGATTTCATTTTATGGGAAAATGCTGATTCCGGAGCACTGAAGCAGTCAGTAACAACTGCATCCGAGTTCCATGGCGATTTCATCTCAATTGATCCTTTCGTATCCTTCAGAAAAGCTGATCGTTTCAGGCACGACCTCAGGGTGAGATTTCATTCGGCAAGGAACAGGCTGCCGGATGATGAAGAAAAAAACAGCGATGCTGTTTCCCTGTATGCGGAATACCAGTTCTGGTACAGCTTTTCCGAACGTCTCGATCTGACAGCAGGATTATCGGAGAACTACAGCAGGGTTAATTCCAATTTCTTCGGTGATCATCAGAGTCTGAACCTTGCTGCATTCACACAGCTTGAATTAAAGCCTTTTGAGCGGCTGAAGACATCGGCCGGTCTGCGGGTAGAAAGCTACTCGCTCGATGGTATTCATGATAAGGTTGTTCCTATTTTCAGAGCAGGGCTCAACTGGCAGGCGGCTGATTACACCTTTCTGAGAGCTTCATTCGGCCAGGGCTATCGCTACCCGTCAATTGCGGAGAAATTTGCTTCGACAACACTCGGATCTGTTAGGATAATACCGAATCCGGACCTTCTCTCGGAGTCAGGCTGGAATAGCGAACTGGGAATAAAACAGGGAGTAATGCTGGGAAAAGTTACAGGACAGGCGGATCTTTCGGTCTTTATGATGAAGAACTCGAATCTTATTGAGTTTTATTTCGGACTATATCCTGAAGGATTAGGATTCCGGGCATCAAATGTAGAACAGGCAAGGGTTTACGGAACAGAACTGGAATTCACTCTGAACCGGCGTTATGATAATGCTGAGATCTATGCTACAGGCGGGTATACATATATATACCCGGTAGATAAAAGCGAAATTAATAATGAAGATATTGTCTACCTTAAGTACAGGCGCAAACACTCAGGCAAGCTCTATTTGTATACGAACTGGAAGAGGCTCGAACTGGGCCTGAACTTCAACATAAGGTCAAAGATTCTGAATATTGATGACGTCTTTCTGAATATTTTTACCCGGGAGGCTATATTACCAGGATTTTATGACTACTGGCAGGCGGATAATAAAAGCTATATAACTATAGATTTAATCCCCGGATACAAGATAAATGACAGGTTCACGCTGTCGGGTGCAGTTAAGAATCTGACAAACACTGAATATATGGGGCGTCCGGGTGATATACAACCTCAGAGGAGCTACACCTTAAGGTTTTCCGGTAAGTTCTGAAAAACTCCCCTGCAATGGTCAATATCAGGAAGATAAGATCAACGTATTTATCAACGTATTAGAAGCCGTATTATAATACGTTGATAGAAATTTTAAGGCGATACGCTTCTCCGGCGGTCTTATCTGAATTTCTTTCTCAGAATAAAAAATTTCAGTAAATTCATACTCGAATAAATATTCCCGATGAAAAACCAGCATAACCTTAAGATCGGCCTTTTCGGAATCGGCCTCGATGCCTACTGGCCGCAGTTCAAAGGCCTTAAACAACGCCTCGAGGGTTACCTGGCAGAAGTGGAAAACAAACTGCATACCGGCGATTCTGAGATAGTGAACCTCGGTCTCATCGACAATCCTGCCAGTGCAATGGAAGCAGGTCATAAATTCAGGCAGGCTGATGTTGATATTATCTTTCTGTATGTTACAACCTATGCCCTCTCCTCAACCGTCCTGCCTGTTGTCCGCAGGGCTAAAGTGCCTGTCGTAATTTTAAACCTGGCTCCTGAAAAAGCCATTGACTATATAAGCTTCAACAAACTGAACGACAGGACCATGATGACAGGGGAATGGCTGGCAAATGTATCCGCCTGTCCGGTTCCTGAGATAGCAAATGTATTTCAGAGGGCAGGTATAATGTTCCACCAGATCACCGGTGTATTGCATGGCGACAATAAGGTCTGGGAAGAGGTAAATGAGTGGATCGATGCTGCAGCAGTAGCAAACAAAATGGCACATAACAGGCTGGGATGCATGGGACATTACTACGGAGGCATGCTCGATGTCTACACCGACCTGACACTTCAGCTGGCCGCCTTTGGCGGACATATCGAAATGCTGGAAGTGGATGAACTCTCGCAATTGAGGAGAAACGTCACCGAAAAAGAGACCGAAGATCGTATAAAATTGTTCTGCAAAGAGTTCGACATTGCAAGGGACTGCTCTGCCGAAGACCTGAAAGAGGCAGCCCGTACTTCTGTCTCTGTCGACCGGCTGGTAGAAAAACATGATCTCGGATCACTCGCATATTTTTACAGCGGTACCGGGATAAAGGATAATGAGGATACCATCAGTACGATCATTCTGGCCAATTCGCTTCTCACATCACGCGGAATCCCTGTAGCAGGAGAATATGAGATCAAGAATATCCAGGCAATGAAAATCATGGATTGTTTTGGTGCAGGCGGCTCCTTCACCGAGTTCTATGCACTTGATTTCAACGACGATGTTGTTCTGATGGGGCACGACGGTCCGGGACACCTGGCAATTGCCCAGGGCAGGATAAGGGTGAAGCCTCTCGAAGTGTATCACGGGAAAACCGGGAAAGGTCTTTCTGTTGAGATGTCGGTGAGACACGGTGATGTGACATTGCTGTCTGTTGTCCAGAAAACTGACGGCAGGCTTCTTCTTCTGGTTGCCGAGGGTGAGTCGGTACCGGGACCGATTCTTGAGATCGGTAATACCAACAGCCGTTACAGGTTTCCCATTGGCGTAAAGAATTTCGTCGAAAATTGGAGCAGCTATGGTCCTGCCCATCACTGCGCTGCCGGGGTCGGACATATTGCATCAAAAATAAAGAAGCTTGGAGAGCTGCTTGAGATGGAAGTCGTCCAAGTGTGTTGAAGACCGAATACCGGTTGCCTGAAGCCGGCAGCCGTAAGCCGGTCGCCGGTCGCCGGATACCTGAAACCTGATACCAGTAATAAAAAAGTAATATGAAACCACAAATTTTAAACCCTGCCATCCTGATCTTTACAGCCTCACTGCTGATTCTCGGATCATGTAAAAAAGAAGTGACTGACGAAGTGAAAATTAACGACTTCACCTCCCTGACGTCAGAATTCAAAGCTCCTTCGGCTGAATATACCACTTCTCCCTTCTTCGTATGGAATTACAAAATAACAAAGGAGGAGATCGATAATTATATGAATGATTTTAAAAATGCCGGAAGCAGCCAGGTATTTGTGCATCCCCGTCCGGGACTGATCACTGAATACCTTTCGGATGAGTGGTTCGAGCTGTTCAAATATACTGTTGAAAAGGGTAAAGAGTTAGGTATGAAAGTCTGGATCTATGATGAAAACTCATACCCGAGCGGATTTGCAGGAGGACATGTTCCGGACCAGATGCCTGAATCGTACAACCAGGGCCAGGGGCTTGCTATGAAAGAAGTTGAGATACTTCCCGATACAGCCGACAAATATTATCTCTGTCTTAAGGAAGAAAACGGAGCCTTCGTAAATATCACGTCATCGACCGAGAAAGAGAAAGGCAACAAAGGTAAGTACTTTCTTTTTTCGAAAACATACTACTCTAAGAGCAGAAGAGGTGACTGGTACGGCGGATTCAGCTATACCGACCTGCTTTATCCGGGTGTCACACAGAAGTTTCTTGAGGTTACCATGACCGGTTATGAAAAATCGGTAGGTGCTGATCTTGGGAATACAGTACCCGGAGTATTCACCGATGAACCCGAAATAAATATCTCAGGCAGCATCCGGTGGACGCCCGACCTGTTTGAGGTATTTCAGAACCGGTGGGGATACGACCTTCGCACCAGCCTGCCTTCACTTTATGATGAGGTGGGTAACTGGAAAAAGGTAAGACATAATTATACCCAGACTCTTCTTCAGCTTTTTATAGACAGATGGGCAAAGCCATATTATAATTATTGTGAAGAGAAAGGTCTCAGGTTCACAGGCCATTACTGGGAGCATGAATGGCCGAATATGAGACCCGGCGGCGATAATATGGCGATGTATGCATGGTTCCATGTGCCTGGTGTTGACATGCTTTTTAACCAGTGGAACGATTCGTCGGTAAGAGCCCAGTTCGGGAATGTCAGGTCGATAAAGGAGCTTGCAAGTGCGGCAAACCAGACAGGTCGTCAGAGGAAGCTGAGCGAGACATATGGCGGTGGCGGATGGGAGCTGACATTCACCGATATGAAACGCCTGGGCGACTGGGAATATGCCCTTGGAGTGAACCTGATGAACCAGCACCTTTCACATATCACCCTGGCAGGTGCAAGAAAATATGACTATCCCCCGACGTTCACATACCATGAACCATGGTGGAAAGACTACCGCTATATCAACAACCATTACGCAAGACTCTCAATGGCGCTGTCAGCCGGAAGGCAGATAAATGATATACTGATCCTGGAGCCGACAACCTCGGCATGGCTTTATGACTCGTATCTCAAACGGAATCCTCAGTATGCCAACATAGGCCAGACCTTCCAGGATTTCGTGACAGTGCTGGAGAAGAACCAGGTGGAATATGACCTGGGATCAGAGAACATAATCAGGGACAGAGGATCGGTAAAAGCCGGAAAGCTGATCGTCGGCCGGTGCAGCTACCCGACAGTTGTAATCCCGCCGCTTACTGAAAATCTCGACCTTGCCACATTCAGGCTGATAAGCAAGTTTGTTGCCGGAGGCGGGAATCTTATCGTATTCTCGGTGCCCACTCTGATTGACGGGGATCCCGGGAAAGGACTTACGGAGTTCTTTTCCAAATATGAAGACAGAATACACATCGAAAATAACCTTTCACCCGATGTCATCTCAAAATACTTCAAATCTCCGGTTATCAGCTTTCCGGAATTTTCAGGTGAAGACCTCTACCATCACCGTCGTACGCTTTCTGACGGACAGATTCTCTTTCTTGTCAACTCAAGCCTTTCAGCAGTTCAGTCAGGTTCGGTCAGGATAAAGGGTGCTGATGCTGTCGAACTGAATACACTTACAGGTGAGGTAAATGGTTATCCTGCAATCGCCGGAGAAGGATTTGTCAGCTTATCTTATAGTCTCCAGCCGGCAGGCAGCCTTCTTCTGTACATACCATCAGTAAAAAAGGAAAGCTTTAATATACCCGGTGTACCCCGGGAATCCCGGATTATCCCTCCGGTTGCGGAAATGAATGTCAGCAGGGATAAAGAGAATGCCATCGCCATTGAATTCTGCGATCTTATAATCGGGGATGAGGTGACAAGGGATTTACATAACTACAGTGCAGCGGATAAAGTTTACAAACATTACGGATTCAGAAACGGCAATCCATGGAACGCAGCGGTTCAGTTTAAAACAAACATTGCTGACCGCGACACTTTTGGAACTAACACAGGATTCACCGCTGTTTACAACTTCGTTATTAATGGGAACTTTGATTATTCCACTGTAAAGGCGGTCATCGAACGACCCTGGTTATGGGATGTCTCTATTAACGGTACAATTATCAGGCCTGAAGAAGGCAAATGGTGGCTCGACAGGGAATTTGCCGTTTTCAATATCGGAGGTCTTATAAAAAGAGGCGTTAACATTCTGTCCCTCAAAGTTTCCCCAATGAAAATACATGCGGAGATTGAGCCTGTCTATATAACCGGAGATTTTTCTGTCAGACCGGCAGCAAAAGGCTGGGTAATTGAAGCACCTGTTAAATCTCTAACAGCAGGAAGCTGGAAGGATCAGGGATTACCGTTCTACTCATGGGGAATTACCTGCAGCAATGATTTTTCCGTCGAAAAACCTGATGGCAGGTACAAGGTAAAGCTTGAAAAATGGAATGGTACTGTTGCTGAAGTATTTGTAGGAGGAGAGGCTGCCGGGATCATCGCTTTTCCGCCCTATGAGTGTGATGTGACTTCATTCATCAAGCCGGGTATAAATAAGATCGACGTCAGGGTCATCGGCAGTCTTAAGAATCTTATGGGGCCTCATTTCAACAATCCTGCTCCCGGACTGGCATCTCCGGGGCACTGGAGGAACGTTAAGGCTTATCCTTCAGGTAAGGATTATCAGTTACTGGATTACGGTTTGTTTGAGGAATTCAGGCTGTTAAACGGGATTTAGGCGACCGTTGTCAGGCAACCTGCAGTCTGAAGCCTTTCACTTAATGAATGATAACTTTTGAGTCATTTTTCGAATGATCCTGAGAAATACTCCCAAATTATTAATTATCAATTTACTATTTTAGAATTATTTGCTCATATCGAATAATTTTCTACATTTGACGTGTTTTTTTAATTAACAGATAAAAAACAGGTCTTAAGGATAAATTAAAATGGGGACTTCTGATCTCAGGTACAGGATACCCGGAGAATTTTAAACTTAAAAACAATCTTATGAAAAAACTATTGACAATTTTTGCCGGAACATTGATTACCGGTTGTGTTATTGCCGGCGGGCTGGTGACAAATACCAATCAGAGTGTCAGGTACACACGTCTTCAGAGCAGGAACGGATCAACAGCGATCGACGCTGTTTATTACAATCCGGCTGGTGTGGCCAAACTTGGCAACGGTATTTTTATATCAATAAATAACCAGACGATCGGACAGAAACCTACTGTATTAAATAACTATGCCAATCTGACCGGATCACCGAAGGAGTATGCAGGAAAAGTCAGGGCTCCGATTTTCCCGGGAATATATGCAGCTGTAAATCTCGGTAATTTTTCTATTTCAGCCGGAGTAAATCCGGTAGGCGGCGGTGGCGGCGCCAAATATGAAGATGGCCTGCCTTCATTTGAAATGCCTCTTTCTGACCTTGTTCCTCTTCTTCAAAGTCAGAATATACCGACTACACAATATTCCGCAGATGTCTTTTTTGAAGGGAAATCAATCTATTTCGGTTACCAGGCTAATCTTGGCTCTAAGAGAAATGACATGCTTTCCGGTGCAGCAGGACTCAGAATAGTTTCTGCCAAAAATTCCTACAACGGATATCTGAATGATATCATGGTCAATCCCAATTTCCCGGCTTTTGGAGCACAATATAACGGTTCAATGGTCCTGGCAAAAGACTTCTTCACAGCAGGAGCAACGTTTTTCACCGGACTTCCTCCCCAGGCAACCGGCGCTGCAACTCAATTACAGCCGATAATCGATGCCGGTTATGGAGGTGTTCTCCTTGCGAACGGAGGAACTGTCGGTATGTCATCGGCTGCCATTCAGGGAATCCAGGGTCTTCTCTCGGCAAAAGGTCTGACTACCGCACAGATCGGTGCTGCAACAATCTCAACGGCACAGGGCGAGCTGAACACTGCCGGCCCCGTATACCTGGCAAAAGCTGCAGCAATGACCGTATATGCAAATTCAACGCAGAATGTTGCAGTAGATGTTGAAGAGACAGGGATGGGCTACTCCCCTATCCTCAGCGCAAACTTTTCGCCTATGGAAAACCTCAATATAGGAATCAAGTATGAATTCAAAACAAAGCTGGAGCTGTCAACAAAAGTGTTTGAAAACAAAACCGGAGGCGGTGTATTTACAGACGGTGAGAAAGTCATTGCAGACATGCCTGCGATGCTGGCTGCCGGGGTGGAATTCAGACCAATCGACAGATTAATGGTTACCGGAAGCGCAAATTATTATTTTGACAAGGATGTTGATTATGACGGGAGTGCAACAGAGAATATAAACATGATCGACAAAAACTTCACTGAGGTTGCACTCGGGGCTGAGCTGGGTCTTACAAACAATGTTCGTGTCAGTGCCGGATGGCTTGGGACTTTTGCAGGAGTAAACGAGGAATACCAGAACGATCAGCGGTTCGACCTCAACACAAACTCATTCGGTGGCGGTATCGGTTGCCGCATAACCCCAATGATAGATATTAACCTGGGTGGACAGTATACTTTTTACAAGGAAGGGACAAGGAACTTTGAACACATGCTTGGAACCATCCCGGTGCCTGTAAGGGAGACTTATAACAAAAATGCCTGGGTTGTGGCTGTCGGCGTCGATCTGCACTTCGGCAAGTAGCCTGAATTCAGTCTTGAAAAATATCAGAAGCTGTCTCAAAAATAACTTTTGAGACAGCTTTTTTCATTAAATGCATAAAACTATCGCATTGACAGATTGTTTACTTTGGTAAGAAAAGTTGTAATTTTGAACTGACCTGATATTTGAAAGTTAAATATAGAAGGGGGGGCAATCTGACAATATTTAACTGAACAGATGGGCTAAATTATTGCTGGTCCTTCATTATGTTAAATTAAACGGTATCATCCTCCTTCCGGGGTTAAACTCAAATTGACTACTATGAAAGCAATTACCTGGTTGTTGACTTGCCTGATTTTAACCTTTAATTATACTGCCGCCTCGGCACAAAACTACGAGATCAGGGGGAAAATTACCGATAACAATTCTGGAGGGCCGATGGTTGGTGTTCACATTGCCATAAAGAATGATGTATATGGAACAATTTCAGGCAATGACGGTGACTTTGTGCTGAAAACACATAGACCTCCGCCATTTGTGTTGCATATTTCATATGTTGGTTATGTTCCGCAAGATATAGAAGTAAAGGACGAAACCACTTTCCTGGATATCAAAATGGAAGAACAGATGCTTCTGGGACAGGAAGTGGTGATCTCCGCCAG
>JADDYF010000175.1 GCA_015712185.1 Bacteroidales bacterium | reverse complement strand
CAGCTACATCATAAAAGTCAGGATAAGAAAGTATGGCTGCAGTAGACATGAATCCTCCGCCCGAATGGCCGTAAATTCCCACCCTGCTGATGTCGATAAAGCTGAACATATCAGCGAGCTGCTCAAGTCCGTACTTGTCATCAGCAAGAGCATAATCCCTCAGGTCGTTATAACCGAAGGTATGATAATAATTGCTTCGTTGTGGACTTCCGCCCCTGTGTCCGAAGTTGACAACAATGAATCCAAGCTGGGCAAGTGCAATATTCTTCCCTCCGGTGACTGTAAATCCATAAGGAACAGATTCTGTCTGGGGACCGGGATATACAAAAGAGATAACCGGATATTTCCTTGTCGAGTCAAAATTGAATGGTTTATACATCACACCGTAAAGATCAGTCACACCATCCTTTGCTTTCAGTACAAACGTTTCAGGCATCTTCCATCCGGTCTTGTAAAGCTGTGACAAATCGGTTTTTTCAAGTTCAAGAATAATATTGCCGGTGTTGTCACGGAGAACTGAAACAGGAGCCATATCAACCCTTGAATATGTATCAACAAAGTATTTGTTCGACTTCGAGATTGAAAAAGTATGGTTTGCCGGTTCTTTTGTGATGAGACTTATTCCCCCTTTATCGATCGAAGCTTTATATTTCATGCTGTAATATGGGTGTACACCCTGTTCCCTTCCAAAAGCTTCAAAGTATACCATTCTGCCGAGAGTATCAATACGTTCGATCCTGCCTGTTACAAAATACCCGTCGGTTATCTGGTTTTTAAGCTTTCCCCTGCTGTCATAAAGGTATAGTTGTCCCCAGCCAGTCCTTTCCGACCACCAGATAATATCGTTGCCTTCGTTCAGAACCGACAGACGAGTGTATTCGTTATTGAAATATGGCCAAGTCCTTTCACTGAAGATGACTGAAACAGCACCGGTCTGGGCATTTACCAGACATACATCCAGGTTTTTCAGAGGCCGGTCCTTCCGGATAAGGATTAATTTATCAGCCGATTCCTGAGAGGTCCATGTCACATTGATTGACTGGTCTTTCCACTTTTTCAGGTCAACATTTACTCTGGCCTTTGTTTCCACGTCAAAGATTATGAGCTCTGGCTGAGGTACAAACTGGTCTCCTGGCATTGGATAACGGTATGTTTCAAGACGCGGACGGGGCTGAGCAAGGGCATCTATCACAAAGAGATCCCTGACTTTCCTCTGATCTTCCCTTATAATATATAGTTTCCTCTCATTTTTAAACCAGCTGACATTTGCCCTTTGCTTTCTATTCTTTGTAGTGTCCTCCGCTCCCCGGCTGCCCGCAAAACTGTAGTACCGTTCTCCATCAGTTGTAAGCTGAATCTCAACACTGTCTTTATCATTTGCCTTCATCAGGTACAAATTATGGTTTTTAGCATATGCAATCCACGTGCTGTCGGGAGAATAATTCACCCATGCCGGCCTCCTCTTTTCCTTTCCGATTGTATCCTTTATTGTCAGTTTCTGTGAGGTGATATCAAAATAGAACTTTATCGAATCAACCACAAAAGTCAGTTTTGTCGTGCTCTTCTTTTCAAATTTAATCTCCTTGAGAGGGAGATCGAGCTCATTATATGGTTTATAGGTCAGTTTGCGCAGCTCCGCAGCCATATAACGGCTGTCGAACATAAGTCTTTTCGACCTCGATGCTGCATTTACATAATAGTAATTCCTTCCTGCCGGCGATTTGTAGGTATACCAGAAAATATCCGATTCCTCAATCCAGTTTGGTGTTACTGAAAGATCACCGTATTTTGGGGTGAGATTGTCTCCCCTGAACTTTTCAGCTGTAGCAAAGTCTGCCTTTTGTCCCGTCAGATATCCTGCATTAAACAGTATGACAAGGATTAAGATCACTCGTTTCATATAATTCAGATTAGGTTAGTATTTTATTCAAATTAAATTAAAAATTCTGAATACCTGAGTATCAAATAAAAAGTATAAAAGCAATAAATAACGTGTTGTAAAAAGCCATTTAAAAATATAAATCCTATTTTTGCTGCTGAAGGAAACCTCAGTCACCTCCCGAAGAAATGATAAAATCCCTGTTCATTGTTGCTGCCGTGTTGTTTATTCACACGACAGTTCTGCCACAGGCTCAAGTGACCACCGGTAAACACATAACAGAAATCTTTACCGATTTCCATATCAATTTCAATGATACTGCCAGGAGGACCGGTTTTGACCTGAACAGGGCATATCTGGGATATCAGTTTCGGCCTGAAGGGAATTTTTACGGAACAATAATTGTCAATATTGGCACTCCGGAAGATCTCGCGGAAGGATCCAAACCAAGAAGATATGCGTATTGCCGGGAGGCATCCCTAGCCTGGTCTGACGACAAACTCACAATCACCATGGGTATCACCGGGACAAGAATATTTGAATACCAGCAAAGGTTCTGGGGGAAGCGATATATAGCAAATACATATCAGTCAATAAACGGCTATGGATTTGTGGCTGACCTTGGTCTCGTAATTGATTATAAGATATCCGACGTTTTCAAGACTGATCTCTCTATAATGAACGGAGAAGGCTATACCAACATTCAGCTTGATAACAATGTAAGGGTCTCAGCAGGTTTGACAATAACACCATCTGATAAAATAGCCATCAGGCTGTACGGGGATATTCAGCGCCAGCAGGGACTCTGGCAGCCGGTATTCGTGGGATTCGCCGGATTCAACAACGATTTGTTCAATATAGGAGGTGAAGTAAGCTATAAATCAAATATTGATCTTTCGCAGGGACATCATGCCTGGGGACTCTCGGCTACAGGCGGTATTAACATTACAAAGCATGCTCAGATATTCGCGAGGTATGATTATTCAACATCTGTTGTGATGCCCGGTGATATACTGAAGTGGAATTACCAGAAAGATAACAGCTTTGCAATAGCAGGTATCCAGTTCACTCTCAGTCCGAATGTTAAACTGGCTCTGGATTACCAGGGTACTTTTCCCTATTCGTCAGCACGGCAGATCAGCGACCTGATCATGCTGAATGCCCTTTTTAAATTATGATCTTATCTCCCGGTAAATTCTCTTCCGGCTTTCAGCGCTTTCAGGTTAACTTCCACGATATCATCACCTTTCTTCTGAAAAAGCTTTTTTACAGCATTCTCGAGACTGGCAAAAGGTACGCTTATGAATGGCGATGCTGCACCCAGGACAACAATATTACCTGAACGTACCGATCCGACTTCACGGGCAATTGTATTGGCATCAATTATAATATTGTTTTTTATCTTCCTGATCTCCTTTAGTATTTCATCAACAGGAGGATAGTCGGGTATGTTGATGTACGGGCTGGAATTCGTCACAAGCCATCCCTGCTTTGAAAGCCAATGAACAAATCGCAGCGATTCCATTGGTTCAACAGAAATTATGAGGTCGGCATGACCATATTGGATCAGGTCGGATGCCACAGGGCTGCCGGACAGTCTGAAATGGGATTCTACATTACCGCCGCGCTGGCTCATTCCATGTACTTCTGATTGCTTAAAGAAGAGGTTGTTCTCGATTGCAGCCAGACCGATTACAGTGGCAATAGATAATATTCCCTGTCCGCCGACCCCTGAAAGTATAATATCATTTTTCATTATCCGGCTTTATTTTATTTTTCTCCCCCGGATCCGCTTTTTTTCTTCTGGAGGCAGTCTGAATACATTCACGGGAAGCAATAATCACCGATGTTCCTCTATATTCCAACTCTTCTTTCATTATCCTGACATTTTCGGCATGATTCTTACGAAGCGGTATCAGGGTCCTTATATGCAAAGGTTCCACACCTATTCCCTCACAGATCCGGCTAAGCCTTCCTGTTGCCAGGGATTTCTGTCCACCTGTCATTCCTGCTGTGGAGTTATCGGCAATGACCACAGTAACCGGTGAATTTTTGCTGACAGCATCAAGCAGGCCGGTCATTCCGGAATGGGTGAATGTTGAATCGCCTATCACTGCCACAGATGGAAACAATCCGGCATCAGCCGCACCTATTGCCATTGTGACAGAAGCACCCATATCAACGCATGAATTAATTGTCTTAAATGGCGGCAGTGCTCCAAGGGTATAGCATCCAATGTCAGAAAATACCCGGCCTGGTCCATAAGGTTTTAAAGCTTTAACCAGCGCAGTGAACATATCTGCATGTCCACATCCTTTGCAGAAAGAAGGAGGTCTCGGTTTCACAAGCTGGGATACCTTTTCAACATAGCTCCCCGGCAATCCGAGCGCTTTGGCAACAATACCCGGATTGAGTTCCCCTTCACGCGGAATCGTCCCGTTCAAGCGGCCATATATTTTTATACCGCTGTCAAGTATTCCTCTCAGGCCCTCCTCCACAATGGGATAACCTTCCTCCAGGATCAGAATTTCCTTGCATCTGGCGGTAATATCCCTGATAATATCTTCAGGGAAGGGGTATGTGGAAATCTTTAGCACAGGATAATCCTTGTGAACTCTATTTAATATCTCCATGAGGTAATTATGTGCAATACCACAGGTAATTATACCCAGATCCCTGCCGGTTCCGTCACTGAACGAGTTATATTTACCTGTCCTGGCATCATACTTTATTGATTCATAGGTTTTTATTAATGATTTATATTTACCTCTTGCAAGTGATGGCAGAAGAACGAATTGCACCAGGTCGTCAGGGAGCTTCAATTTGTTTTCCTGTACCTTCAGGTGGGATCTCACAACACTTGTTCTTGAATGAGCAAGCCGGGTGGTTATCCGCATCAAAACCGGTATCCTGTACTTTTCTGATAGTTCAAAGGCATCGAAAACCATATTATAAGCCTCCTGCTGGCTTGAAGGTTCGAAGCAGGGTACTAATGCAAATTTGCCGTAGAATCGTGAATCCTGTTCGTTCTGTGATGAATGCATCGACGGATCATCAGCTGCCACGACAATCAGACCGCCATTTACACCTGTGATCGCAGAATTAATGAATCCATCGGCAGCAACATTAAGTCCTACATGTTTCATGGCCACCATTGCTCTCTTACCTGCATACGACATTCCCAGTGCAGTCTCCATTGCTGTTTTTTCATTTGCCGACCACTCACTGTGTATGTTACGGGCTAAAGCATCTTTTGATGCCTGAATGTATTCCATAATTTCAGTTGAAGGTGTTCCAGGATATGCATACATTCCGCTAAGTCCCGCGTCAATTGCCGCCTGTGCAATGGCTTCATCACCCAGTAATAATAGATTATTCATATCATGGTGGTGTTACAGACTCTAAAGATATTATAAAAGGGATAAAGATCACGATTCCACGAAAAACTTAATGTTTTTCATAATGAAAATCCCGGGGAATCTCGTCCAATAAACACCGGTTGGGAAACAATTGAGATTCATTAAAAATTGGTTAAATTTTTTACTCTTATGCTCAATAATGTTTACTTTGCAGACTCTAACTGGTTAAGATACGTTATAACAGTATACTCTTTGTCGTTGAACAGAATTCTATATACAGCTCTTTTGTTCCTGCTGCCTCTTACCTGCCTGAAAAGCCAGATTATCAGTACCGAGAGATTTGTACAGGTGTCCGGTATTATTGTTGATGAAGCAACAATGCCGGTTCCCGGTGTTGCCGTCATCTCTAAGAAGCTCCGAAGAGCGTCAATCAGCGAAAGAACAGGTATCTATTCCATTACGAGCACTCCCGGTGATACAATATTTTTCAGAGCCCTTGGCTATAAAAGGTACCATACTGTAATTCCAGCGAACTATACTGACCGTCATTGCAAGGTGGATATTATGCTGGAAATAGATACTATTCCTATCGCTGAAGTGACAATACTGCCATGGAAAACCTATAATGAGTTTATCAGGGATATAACCCGGGAGAAACCTGTTGATCCGATAATTGAAAACATGAATGAGAACATTGCATCAATATATGTTGCTGTCACAAATCAGATTGGCGTCACAGCTTCACCTGAAGCCGGTTACAGATACGCTATGGAACAGAATTTTTCTGCAATGTCGACCCGTAACCAATACCCGATAAATAACCTCCTCAATCCTCTTGCCTGGACAAAATTCTTCAGTGAAATCAAGAAGGGTTTGCTGAAAAATGAAACTCAGAAAAAACCTGCACCTGCAAAAGTAAGAAAGAAGAAAACCAAGTCCGCAAAGAATTGAACTTCCTCTTCACACAATACCTGAAGTGATTAACCGTAATAATTTTTAATTTCGCACTGTATGAGAAATTATGACGGGAGACTGGTTGGCATACTTGGAACGGTGATAATCCATCTTGTCGCGGGAATCATTTTTATGTCTTTCAAGATCCAGAAGCTGAACAGGGATTTCTCAGAGGAATTTATTGTCGAGATCGCCCCGGCCGATGAAGCAGAACCGGAAGAAAAGCTTATCGAGCTTCCTGCATCGAGCATAGAGAAAATCCTCCAGGGTGACGAGGAGATGCTGAATATTGCACGAAACCTCGCGAACAGGTCGGACGTCAAGATTGACCCGGCCGATTATATCGACAAGGTAAAGGAGGAGCTGATTAAAAGCGGGAAACTGGGAATTGATAATTACATTGATGAGCAGAAAAGGCTCAGTGAAATGAATGCGGAGGAGAAACTTGCCTTCGAAAACAAGAGCAATGATGATCAGGAAGCTGAAAAGCCCAAAGAATCGCAGGAAATGGCAGCAAATTACCAGGGACCTACCCGTATCTATTATGACCTGGCAGGAAGGAATCATACCTATCTTCCGATCCCGATTTATAAATGCATGGGTTCAGGAAAAATTGTGCTGTCAATAAAAGTCAATCAGAAAGGTATTGTTGAAGATGCAGAGGTAATCTCAAACGTAAGCACTACCTCCGATCCATGTCTTGTCGAGACCGCAGTCAACACAGCGCTGATATCCAGGTTTAACCAGGATGTTAATTCACCTAAGTCACAGGCAGGGACATTAACCTATCACTTTGTAGCGCAATAAATCTACTGTGCAACGGCATCAGGAAGAGTGGATCGGGTCAGAACAGATATTTCCCTGTATTATAGTCGAAAGGACGGATTACTTCAGGTGTGTTCCTGTTTGCAGTTCTGTCGTTTACAAGCCGGCTGATAGTATGGGCTTTAAGTGCATCAGAAGGATATGGTTTCAGCAATCCGGAAAGATCGGAGGCAGAAGCAGCAAGATCAAGCCATTGCTTTTCCTCAGATTTACTGAGAATAGCCGGCATCCTTTTTTTCGAGTTATGCACTACAGCCATGAGCTCGTTAGCATCAGTTGTAATAATTGTAAATGTGCTTTCTGTCTCACCCCTGGTCCTGTCTGTCCATTCACTGTATAATCCTGCCAGCGAAAAGATCTCATTATCTGCGTTGTAAATATACCAGGGTATTTTATCTTTACCCACGTGCTGCCACTCATAAAAGCCCCTGACCGGTATCAGGCATCTTTTCGATTTAAAGGAACCTGAAAATGACGGTTTTGAATCAATAGTTTCGTATCTGGCATTAAAAGTCTTAAACCGGATGGCATCTGCCTCTTCAGTATTCCGGATCCATGATGGTATCAATCCCCATTTCAGAAATTTAATAATCCCCGGAGTACCTGAGCATACCGCGGGCAGTTCAGGTAATCCGAATGCGTGATAATAATAGCTTGGCTCATACCTGTATTTATCGGGGAAATTAACACCATATCTCTCCTCAATTTCTTCTTTTACAAGATTTACGTTAACTGAAAAACACATTGCAATCAGTATGATGATCCGTTCAGATTAACCTTTAGCGGAACAGGAAGCGAATAATCAAAAAGGTCATAATCCGGCCAGTGTTTTACCTGTGATATGACCCGGTGCATCATATTATTAATATATGAATAAATTTCAGGTCCGTTCCATGCACTCGAATTAAACAGGGCCACCCATGCAAAACCGTCAGATTGTCTCTTTATCATTCCCGTGCTGCCCGGGAATGATCCTGTTCTCCACCAGGTTCCGTTGTAAATGGTAGTTTTCCAGCCTACAGGTGCATAACCATTATCATTATCAGTCATGTAATTTATGCTTTCATCCGAAAGGATATCATGTCTTGTCCTGAATCCGTCCACAGCAAGGAGCAGCCGCATCAGATCAGGAGGAGTTCCGAGCCATGCGCCTGCACCCCCGAGTGCTTCAATATCATTACCGCCATAGGTTGGCGAAACCAATTCACCTGTACCGTATATCGAAGGTTTTGGAATAACATCCGAAGGTTCGTAATAAGTAACTTCGAATGGAGCTTTCTTCGATGGAAGATTCCGTGCAAGGGTCATGTCATATATCCCGATGGGTTCAAGAACAGCCCTTTTGCAATATTCGGCATATGGCATACCCGATATTTTTTCAATAACCAACCCGAGTATTCCGTAACCGAGATTGGAATATGCTTTCCCCGTCCCGGGAGTGAAATGAAGCCTTTTATCAAGGGCAAATCTGACAATCGTCCTGGTATTTACCGGGGGCTTCACTCCCATCTTGTCCGCAATCACAAGCGGCATGAACATCTGGTCACCCCATCGCTGTGTCCAGCCTCCTTCATGGCTCAAAAGGTGCGCAATGGTAATATCATAAATCCTTTTATCCCTCGGATTACTGTAATAAGGATCGTTAAGTATCCCTGCTTCACCAAAGATCCTGTCATTAAGGTTCAGTTTTCCTTCTTCCCTGAGCTTCATTATTGCCACTGCAGTAACAAGCTTGGAGATACTTGCAATACGGAATTTGCTATAAGGCTGGACCTCTTCCTTCGTTGTGGTATCAGCAAAACCAAATCCCCGCGCATAAACAAGCCTGCCGTCTTTTGAGATAGCTATGGAAGCGCCCGCAATAGACCATTTTCTCATAAATGACGTTACCGTCCGCTCGGCATTGTCAAACTCCCTGCTATCCGAGTACCTGTTATTCAGCCTGATATTACCCGGCACGAGTTTATCAAAATAGGTCATGCTCTCATGATGTGCCCCGGGATTATAGCTTACAAGCCCTACAAAGAAAGTAGCCAGTAATATTTTCTTCAGCTTTGACAATATTAATATAGTTTTACAGTAGCAAAAATAAAAGTATTATGGCAAGACTTGCAAGTGAAAAAATAAAAATTACTCCACATGCATAGCAAAATATCAACAGAGAATAAAATTATCATAATCATACTACGGATATTCGCTAAAAGAATCAAAAAATTAACTTTGTATTTAAATATAATATCAGAGTGTCTTTTACCCGGATTGTAATTCTTATATCGTTTATATTTCTGCCATTGCGGCTGCTGTCACAAAAAGATGATAGTGTCCGGATTGATACTTCTGAATATATACCGGTTTTTTACAACGGCGCTCTGGAATATAATCTTATTGTGGCTGCATCAGCAGGGTATGCAGGTGAGATTGAACGTATGATACTACAGGGTGCTGAGATCGATACCGAAACCCAGGAAGGTGCAACACCACTCATTTTTGCCGTAGCAAACAACAGAATTGATGCAGTTAATACCCTGATATACTACGGAGCTGATGTAAACAAGATTACCAGAGCTTCGGAGACGCCCCTTCTGATAACCGTAAGGATGCAGAACCTTGAGATTGCTGAAGCCCTTTTAAGGAATGGCGCTTATATTGACTTCCAGGACAGACATGGTGCGACAGCGTTGCATTATGCTTCAGCAGAAGGGTATTTCTACATTGCCGATCTCCTTTTATATTATGAGGCCGATGTTGATATAAAAGATTATGAAGGGACCACATCGCTTATGGCAGCAGTATGGGCCGGATACCCCGATATTGCAGACCTTCTTATCCAGCATGGTGCAAATATGGAGGCAAGGGATTATGATGGATTTACACCGTTTCTGATTGCTGCTCAGAACGGCGATACGCTTATTATGAATATGCTGCTGAAGAAAGGCGTTGATCTTTATGAGAAAAACAGATTTAACTGGGATGCATTAACACTGGCAATAAAATCAAACCAGGTTCCCGCTACTGAATTTCTTCTGATGAAAGGAGACAAGTGGACATCACGGGATAGAGAAGCCATTGAGCCATTGAGTGTTGCAATACAATACAGAAGAGAAGAAATAGTCGATATTCTTAAAAATCACAATATTACAGGAAAGAACAGACGCGGACCGGATCTGATGTCTTTGTCTCTCTATTCACGGCTGAATACCAAAAATGTCTACACAGGAATTGGACTCTCATTCAAGGAACCCTTGCTTAATGCCGGCTTTACTGCAGGATTTGATACGAAATTATGGTACAATAAAGTGCTGATAAAGAAGGACGAGGGATTGTTCTATCAATATCTGGATAAAAGCTCTGTTGTTTATGCCGGCTTGTTTAAAGATTTTACTGTAACTGATAATCTCTTTCGAAGCAACATTTCATTTTATACTTCATTATCAGTAGCATACACCTTTGGCAACAGATTCAAGGGTACTGAAATAATACCGGATGCGAAATTCAGGATAATACCTGAAATCGGTTTCAAATGGACTAAAGAAAACCTGACTGTATTTACCTATATTGATTATATGGATACTGATTTCCATAAGCCAATACCCTTCTGGGGCAGAATTGGTGCGGAATACAATTTCTTCTTTGATTATACCAAAGCTCCTGCGAAAACTATTAAATGGTACTGAAGATCATCATGAAAATATTAAAAATGCTTTTCCTGTTTCTTGTGCTGATCTGCATATTCTCGTGCGAGAAACAAGGATTAAATCTTGTTTACTGTCCCGACTGCCAGAGTGAAGAACCAGATAAAGCTAACCTTGATATAAAGCTGAGTGAAACCAAAGATCCGTCGTCGAGCGTTGAAATAAAGATTTATGAAGGTAACCTCGAAGACAATATCCTTTATGCCTCGGTCTCAACACAGAACAATATTACACACCGGTGGGTGATGATCAATAAAAAATATACTGTAACTGCAAGATATTACATTTCAGGAGATACATATATTGTTGTTAATTCTGTTACCCCGCGGGTGAGGTACGACGAAACTCTGTGTGACAAACCCTGCTATTATGTATTTAACAAGACTGTTGATCTCCGGTTGATATATGCTAAATAAAATAAGGTATCCCTTCCGCATAAAAAGGAACAACTGAACATAAATACCAACTTATTCCTTTACCCTGAATATTTAAAAAGCGGATTTCCCGAAAGTGCTTTCTGTTTGATCTCAAGCACCTCCGATTTTTTCAACGGTTTAAGTTTATCTCCCAGGCTCAGCGCAATTCTGAAAAGTGCTTCCTCTCCGGGTGGTACTGCTGCAGTTACAGGGTGGGATAATGTAAACCGTAGTCCCATTCTGATGTCTTCGGTGGTTGCCAGTGGTTCATACCAGCACTTCGGATACCGTGACCGGTCAGCATCCTGGGGCCATGGACCCTTTGCCATTGCCTTGAGGGCGAGTATCCCCATTTTCTTTTCCCCGGCACGGGCAAGCACCTGGGGACCAAAATTACCGTTATGCCATGTTTTATAATTTATCGGAAAAAGAATTGTGTCAAAATCGAAACGGTCCATCATAGCCATCGCTGCCTCTACAGAGTGCGCAGAAAATCCGATGAAGCGTATCTTGCCTTCATTCCTTGCTTCGAGGAAAGTCTCCAAAGCACCCCCCTGTCCGTGGATAGTCTCAACGTCCTTAATGTCAGTAACAGCATGGAACTGATAAAGGTCAAAATGATCGGTGCGAAGATTCTTAAGCGACTGTTCCAGCTCCTGACGTGCTTCAGCACGCGTACGTTTTTGCGTCTTGCATGCAAGAAAAACATTCTTACGGTAGGGTTCAAGCGCCGGTCCAAGCATTAACTCAGCATTGCCGTATGAAGGTGCTACATCGAAATAATTAATCCCGGAATCATACGCCAGTTTGACAACCTGTGCAGCTCCTTCGGTTGTTGAATTCATGACAACTATCCCTCCGAACCCGATCATTGAAAGCATCTCACCGGTTTTTCCGAGCGACCTTTTCTCTATCTTCCCCTTTTCTGATTTCCTTGATATTGCTGACAGATCATCGGGGAATAAAGCTATTAAAGATCCTCCAGCCGCAGCTGTCCTTATAAAATCCCGTCGTTTCATGATATACAGTATTTGTTACAAAATCTGACCTAAAAGATAGTGAATAAATTTCCTTCTTCCAAACCGCCACTTACTCCTGATCCCCGGATACTCTCAAGATTGCACAATGATTCAGAAAAATCCGGGAATAATTAATGTTAATATCTCTATATATTGAATACAGGACCGGCATCATATGAAATATCCTTCTCATTGTAATATACCCTTTCAAGGAATAAACCACCGGGAGGTGCCGTAAGTTTAGCAGGCAGATCCGATTTTCTGAGAAAAAAAGTCTTTATGGTGTCGGGTGATAACTTTCCCCTTCCGGCCTCAATGACCACACCTGTCATTCTCCTGACCTGTTTCCACAGAAAATGTGAACCGATCACATGGAAAATAAATAAGTTACCAGACTCAGTCACTTTTGCATGCTTAATTTCGACTTTTGTTGAATCCTGCTCCTGCTCTTCATCAGTGAAACTTCTGAAGTCTTTTAATCCGGTGAATAATCTGGCGGCTGCATTCATCTGCCTGATATCCAGCGGATCTTTAATCCAGTACACGTATTTCTTTCCGAAGGCTGTCCGTCTCTTGCTGATATGGTAAATGTAGCTTCTGGCAACAGCGTCGCGCCTTGCATGGAAATCATCACGAACCGGTTCTGCATTAAGGACACAAATGTCAGGCGGAAGTCTGTCGTTGATCCCGTATTTTATCCTGAGGGGAGGGAGATCGGAATCAACATCCAGGTGTGCGACCTGCCCGATTGCATGTACACCTTTATCTGTTCTGCCCGCACCAAAAAGATCATTAAACCTGTTCTCAAAAAGTTCCCTGCATGCGTTAAAAAGTTCTCCCTGTATTGTCCTTCCTCCCTTCTGCATCTGCCAGCCTGCAAAACGTGAACCGTCGTATTCGATTGTAAGTTTGAATCTTGACATGTGTATCGTGTTTAAGAGTAAAAATAGTATAAAATAACAGATCTGATTGTGCAATCGTACTTTGACAACCATTGAACCATTGCACCTTAATTCTTATCTTTGTCCACATTCAAAACAACTGCATCATGGAAACATCTTTTTTCGATTCGGCTTTATTCAGTTATGGTATTCTGCCATTGCTTATTTTCCTTGCACGTATCTGCGACGTGTCGATCGGCACAATACGGATAATATTTGTTTCGAAAGGGCAGAAATATATTGCACCTGTACTCGGCTTCTTTGAGGTGCTGATATGGATAACCGCCATCAGTAAGATAATGCAGAATCTCGACAACTATGTCAATTATATAGCTTATGCAGCCGGATTTGCAACCGGGAACTTTGTAGGAATGCTGATAGAGGAAAAACTCGCCATGGGTATCCTGATGATAAGGATTTTTGCGAGTGATCGTGGCATGGAACTGGTTAAATTACTGAACAGCAGTGGTTTCGGTGCAACTTTTGTAGAAGCGCACGGCGCCAGGGAGGAGGTTCACCTGATATATTCTATCGTTCATCGTCATGAACTTGAAAAGGTGCTGGAGGTTATTTCCGGTTTTGATCCAAAAGTATTCTTTACCATTGAGGATATCAAAGCAGCAAACGAAGGAATATTTACTCCAAGAAAACAGAATATCCCCTTACCGTTCGGAAATATCCTGAGAGAGTGGAGGAAAGGGAAGTAGTGTTGCGGGTGCCGTGATTTGAATTTATTGCTTAGATTTGAAAATAAAATTAAAAAGCTGAAATTATGGACAATTTCTCGACCCACCCTTTATATAAGATACACACCATCGACAGCGCCATAAATTCGCTGGGAAAATTCTATTCAAAGAATTTCCTGATCCTGTTTATTACCTCATTTGTAATCTCCCTGGGCATGCAGCTCCTGACACTGACCTTTAATTTCAGGGAGTTAATGACCATCACGGATCCTCTGGAAATGCTTGATAAACTAAGAGGAATGATCCTGCCTTTTGTTGCTGTGTCATTAGTGAGTCTACTCCTGACATGTATTCTTCATTACTATGTAATATATAATCCCATCGACAGCTCAGTAAATATTTTTACGGCAGCATATAGATCACTCAGGTATTATCTCCCCTACCTGATTATAATGATCCTGTTTACTTTCATGGCATCTTTTGCAATGCTTCTAGGCCTCATCGCTCTCATCATCGGGATCCTGTTTGCCGCTGTGTATGTAGTAACACTTTATCTCTTTATCCTGCCGATCCTTATGGTCGAAGGTCCGCATATCGGAAATGCTCTCAGCAGGACCTTTACACTGGTACACAGAAACTTCTGGTCAAATATCGGATGGGTGGCGATATTTATTATTCTGCTGGTTGTTATATCCATACTTCTGTCCGGCATTCTTCTTATCCCCTTCGCCGGGAAATTCTTCAGTATTCTTACAAATCCCGGGGAAGCAGCAAATGCAATGAATATTTACTCCAATCCAATCTTTATTATACTCTCGGCCCTGGTCAATTCGCTGTACCTTCCTTTTCTGCCTATATTTGCAACAATACTCTATTTTAACGGTAAGGCAAGGGAAGAAGATTCCGGTGTTGTTCGCTCGACTGGTGATGAACCAGACCAGGTAAAGGCAGAAGATCTCTATGCCCCTCCTAAACCGGAAGATAAAGCCGATTAGTGTTCAGAGGACATAAGGCTTCCTGTACTCATATCCGAGCATCCGGTTGGCTTCTCTGCTGTTAGTGAACTGTTCCCTTACTCCATCCCATTCAAGCCGTTCCCTGGTTATAAGTGCGATAGTTGCCAGATGGGCAAGGCTTGTAGAACGGTGACCCTCTTCGAGTGTGCAGTAAGGTGTTTGGCGCGATCTTATACAGTCGAGGAAATTACGCACCAGATTTGCTGTGCTGTTGCGGTAACGGCCGTCGGTGAGAAACCTGGTATCAGTTTCAAGATTTACAGTCTCAGCCTCTGCCAGCTTCTCCCATGTCTGGAATTGGCCCGGACTTGTTGGCACAATCCTGTAATCATTCTCCCCTGTCAGAAGAGTGGCCTTTGTTCCGCGTAATTCAATAAAACCATAGGGCATGAAACTTCCGGAGCTGGTCTCCACAATATTGATCGATATCACGGCACCTGAGTCAAATTCAAATGCTGCCTGCATGGTGTCAGGAATTGTCCGGTCATCATCCACAGCATATTTACCTCCAACAGCTGTAATTGCTACAGGTGCAGTCTCGTTCATCATCCACCTGATAAGATCGAGATAATGAACGCCATTATTGCTGATCTGATTGGCAAAATCCTCCCACCACCTGAACATATAGGGAGCTATATTATACTGGTACGGCCG
>JADDYF010000149.1 GCA_015712185.1 Bacteroidales bacterium | reverse complement strand
ATAAAGAATCTGATATGTCAGAGCGCGAGAGGATAGTCCAGGTAAATATAGAGGAGGAGATGAAGTCGGCTTACATCGATTACTCGATGTCAGTAATTGTTTCAAGGGCATTACCCGATGTCCGTGACGGCCTTAAACCGGTACATCGCCGGGTGCTGTATGGAATGTCAGAACTGGGAGTTTTATCAAACAGGCCATATAAGAAATCGGCAAGGATAGTAGGAGAGGTGCTTGGCAAATTTCATCCTCATGGCGATTCTTCGGTCTACGAAGCTATGGTCAGGATGGCTCAGGAATGGTCATTAAGATATCCTCTGGTGGATGGTCAGGGTAATTTTGGTTCCGTCGATGGTGACAGCCCTGCTGCAATGAGGTATACTGAAGCAAGACTGAGAAGAATAGCAGAGGAAACACTTTCCGACATCGAAAAACAAACAGTTGATTTCCAGCCTAACTTTGACGATTCGCTTTCCGAACCTGTTGTTCTTCCAACCCGGATCCCGAACCTGCTTGTTAACGGAGCCTCAGGTATTGCTGTCGGAATGGCCACAAATATGCCTCCGCACCATCTTGGCGAGATCATCGATGCAACTGTTGCATACATCGATAAAAATGATATAACTCCAAAAGAACTACTCCAGTATATCAAAGGTCCGGACTTCCCGACAGGGGGCATTATTTACGGCGAACAGGGTATAAGGGATGCATGTGAAACGGGGAGGGGCAGGATTGTGGTCAGGGCAAAAACCGAGATCGAACATACTCACTCAGGGCGTGAATGTATAGTCGTTACCGAGATACCTTATATGGTGAATAAGGCTGAAATGATACGCCGGATTGCAGATCTCATCAACGAAAAGAAGCTGGAGGGAATCTCGTATATCAATGATGAGTCGGACCGCAACGGAATGCGGATAGTTATTATCCTTAAAAAGGACGCAACCGCCAATGTTGTTCTTAACCACCTTTTCAAATACTCTTCCCTGCAGACAACATTTAACGTCAACAATATTGCTCTTGTTAAAGGGAGGCCTAAGACTCTGAATACAAAGGACCTGATTTATTATTTCGTGAAGCACCGCCATGATGTGGTATTGCGCAGGACGAAGTTTGACCTCGATCAGGCAGAAAAACGGGCACATATCCTTGAGGGACTGATCATTGCCAGTGACCATATCGATGAGGTAATTGCGATTATCAAATCATCGCCTAATCCTGATGCTGCAAGAGAAAGACTTATGGAACGCTTCGGCCTTTCAGATGTTCAGTCGAGAGCAATAGTGGACATGCGCCTGCGCCAGTTGACCGGCCTTGAGCAGGAAAAATTACGGACCGAGTATAAAGAAGTGACAGATCTGATAAGTTATCTGAAACAGGTTCTTGATAGCCACGACCTGCAAATGAAAATCATTAAGGATGAACTGATCGAGATTAAGGAAAAATATAGTGATAAGAGACGGACAGAAATTGTTCCTAATGCCGAAGAATTCAATCCCGAAGACTTTTATTCCGACGACGAAATGGTGATCACAATCTCGCATCTGGGATATATCAAGCGCACACCTCTCACGGAATTCAGAAGGCAGGCCAGGGGAGGAACAGGCGCCAGGGGCGGAACAACACGTGACGAAGACTTCATTGAGCATCTGTATATAGCTACCATGCATAATACAATGCTTTTCTTTACCAGAAAGGGGAAATGCTACTGGCTTAAAGTTTACTACATCCCTGAAGGTTCCAGGACATCCAAGGGAAGGGCTATGCAGAACCTCATCAATATTGAACCCGATGATAATGTCAGGGCATATATCAATGTAAGCAACCTTAATGATGCTGACTATATTAACAATAATTTCATTGTCTTATGCACAACCAAGGGGATCATTAAAAAGACATCTCTTGAAGCTTATTCTCGTCCCCGGGCAAACGGTGTGAATGCAATTACCGTAAGGGAAGGTGATGAACTTCTTGAAGCCAGGATGACCAACGGGAAGCACCAGATAATGCTTGCCGTCAGATCAGGAAGGGCTATCCGGTTCCCCGAAACAAAAGTAAGACCTATGGGACGAACTGCCTCGGGAGTCAGAGGGATAAAGCTGGCAAACGAGATTACAGATTTCGTGATAGGAATGATAACTGTTGAGAGTAAAGAAAAAGATATCCTGGTGGTTGCAGAAAAAGGGTATGGAAAGAGATCTGATATCGACGGCTACAGGATAACCAACAGAGGCGGAAAAGGTGTGAAAACGATAAACATTACCGAAAAAACAGGTTCTCTGATCGCACTTAAGGATGTAACCGACAATCACGATCTTATGATAATCACCCAGTCGGGGAATATACTAAGAAGCCCTGTCTCAGCCCTGAGGGTGATGGGAAGAGCCACTCAGGGTGTACGACTGATAAATCTCAGGGAAAATGATACTATAGCTTCAGTAGCTTGTGTACTTGTAAATGAGGAAAATGAAGGGGATGAAAGAGATTATCCGGGCGAAAATAACATAATTGCAGAGGAAAATGGCAAAGAATTTGAAGATTAATAAGTAATTTATAAATTTGAAAAATTTTAAAAGACTAATTAAACAAATTAAAATTATAATCATGAAAAAATTGTTACTTCTGTTTGCAGTTGCAGTTATCTCAACAGGAGCAATGGCCCAGAAAGGGAAAGTTACCAGCGCTCTCAGCTTTATTGAACAGGGAGCACTCGACAAAGCGAAGGAAGCTCTCGACCAGGCTTTCGCTAATGAGAAATCCAAAAACTGGTTTAATACTTATTTTACAAAGGGTAAACTATGCCAGGCAATTTACGAATCTGAAGATCCAAAATTCAAATCATATTACAACGACCCGCTGGGAGAGGCATATGCGGCATACGAGAAAGCTATAGAGCTTGATACAAAGGGTGCCACAAAGAAGAGAATAATCACGAACATGATCTATAACTCTTTGGCGCTCAACCTGTATTCGCAAGCCAGCAAACAGTTTGAGGAAAAGGATTATGAAGGGGCACTGAAATCATTCAAGACTCAGATACAAATAACGGAAAGCGATAAATACGCCGGTGCACTGGATACGGGTATGTATTACAATGCCGGTCTTGCTGCCTACAATTCCAAAAAATTCAACGAGGCCATCGGCTATTTCACAAAATGCGCCGAAATGAAATACCAGGGAATAAATCCTCACTACCAGATATACGAAAGCTTCCTTGGCCTGGGTGACACGGTAAAAGCGGAAGCCTATCTTCTTGACCTGCCTAATAAATTCCCGGGAGACAACACCATTACCCTGCAGCTGATTGATTTATACCTGAAAAGCGGCAGATATGATGAAGCGCTGAAACACATCAAAGTGGCAAAAGAAGCTTATCCTGACAATTATAGCCTTTATTTAGCTACCGGAATAATGTATCTAAACCAGAACAAGTTTGACGAATCAATTGCAGAACTTACCAGAGCGGTTGAGCTCAAATCAGACGAGTACGACGCTTATTATGGACTGGGTGCTGCATATATCAACAAAGCCGCAGATATGCATAATAAGGCAAATGACATAATGGATGTAAAGGAATACAATGCGGCAGTTGAAAAAATAAATGAAGTGTACGGAAAAGCACTTCCATATATGGAGAAAGCACTTGAACTTAAACCTGACGATGTTTTTGCCATGCAAAGTCTTCAGGAACTCTATTACAGGCTGAAGGTGAAAGATCCTTCATTGAATGCCAAGTATGAGGCTGTAAGAGCCAGACTCAGCACACTACAACAGAAATAACGACAATTGTTTTAGCATGTAACCCTTACATACAGAAGATAAAGAAGCTTTCCCTTTAAACATGGAAAGCTTTTTTTCGTTTAAATATTGAAGATTAAAGGTTCTGCAGCGACATGATCAGGAATATATTCCAGGTAATAATAATCCTTTTGCTGTTCTCCGGATGCTCAAAGGAGGATCCTGTACCGGAAGAAGAAGGAAAAGTCGTTGTTCTTATGTACCATAGAATCACTAATGGAGAATCTTCAAACCTGTATGAAAGAAGTGCAGCAGATTTCGAATCTGATCTTAAATATCTGATAAACAATAAGATAAATGTGATTAGTTTTCTAGATCTCGAAAAGATCAAAGCCTCAGGAGAAATGCCGGCGGGACATTCTGCCATAATAAGCTTTGACGACGGTGATCACTCCTTGTACACAACAGCTATGCCGTTGCTCAGGAAATACAGGATGTGTGCCACATTTTTTTTATGGACCGCAATGGTAGGACGTGATTCATTCTTAAAATGGCATGAAATAACTTATATGAGCAATATCATATTACCAGGTGGCATTAAACCATTTATATTTGGTTCTCACAGCTGCTCGCATCAGTATTTACATACTCTTAGAGAAAGCTTCTCAACACCTGAGGAATACAATTCTTACCTTGATTATGAATTCGGTATTTCAAGGACACTCATTGAATCACATACTCCGGCACCTGTATCGGTATTTTCGCTGCCATTCGGTGACGGGGCAGGAGAGCAGGATATTATTGCGGCAGCCAGAAGAAATAGATACAGCGTCGTACGTACATCGGTCTGGGGTGCAATAGATAATAC
>JADDYF010000128.1 GCA_015712185.1 Bacteroidales bacterium | reverse complement strand
GGGCCGTCCTAAACTAATTCTTGCACAAAAATAATACTTGTTCCTTAACTCACCTCTGTAAATATTAAAGTATTTACAATCTTATTCCGGAATGTCCTGCATGCGCTCTTAAATAAGGCCTATTTTGCAGTCAGCATGTTATAAACATCCCGGGGAACCATGCCAAGCTGGTCGGCAATTGCCCTGAGTGTCGTCTCTCCTTTTGCGTCTATACCCCTTTCCTTAAGAAAATCAATAAGCTCTGATAATTCCTTCCCTGAATTTTCAGCTGCCATTATTAAAGTATATTTGCCAAATCCCTGGGCAGATCCTCCATGTTCCCCGGTCGGGACAGCCGGTTTATTATATTCCGTGGCAAGTATCCTGTAAATCTCAGCAGGTGTCATATTGTTTTCTTCACCTATCTGTCTGAGGGTTGAGTCAGAAGGTCTGATTCTTAAATCATTATCAGTAAGTGTCCTAGCCAGATCAGCAGGAGCCGCACTGTCAAAAACCGGGGAGAGCTGCCTTAAGGTATATGTCTCCATATGAAGCACCGGCGGAGTTTCAAACTTATTCCCCCAGCCCTCCTTGACTTTCTCCCCGAACGACATAACCGGACCAAAAGGAGTCCATGAACGGAGCGTTCCAACAAAAATGACGGCAGACAGAACAGTTGCAGATGCCAGCTCCCATTTCCTGTTCAGCCCCGACTTTATCTTGCTTTTTATGTAAAAGAGAAAGACTTTCCAGTTAACAAAAAAAAGATGGATAATAAACAGGATGAAGAACAGATATGAAAAGATCGTATGAAGCGCCTGCCATTCAGTCTTTGTAAACAGCATCAGCTTCCATGTACCCCAGTTGGCTATTCTTCCCGGCGGTGCCACATAAAGAATAAATCCTGACCAGGACATAATAATTGTAGAGAATACAAGTGAAAAAGTTATGAAACTCCTGAGAAAAAACTTTTTCCTTTCTTTTCTGTCAGCCATCTGATTTGAACTTTTTAAGAGCTGCAAAAATATCAAATATTTGTTTATAAATTGCAAAAGCAGGTATCTTGAAATCTTTACCACCTGAGGGGCTGAGAGAATCAGGAAGAATCTGTCTTAATAATTGTCAGATTATATAATCTATTCATTATGGATCCAGAAGAAATTAGTTCTGCACCTGAACAGGCCGATAACATAAATAAGAAACAATCCCGGTCTCCGGATACAGCCTTCATATCCAGACGCCTGTTTATTCGGGCAGCAGGAATTGGGGCAATTTCACTTGGACTACAGCAATTGGGCTGTTCTGTCACAAAGAGGTCGGCTCAGCAGACATCATCAATACCTGATATTCAGGGGTTTGAAAGAGATACATCGGGTAAGACTACTTCTAACGGCTGGTCACCGGTTTCGGACAGAAAGATACGTGTCGGTATAATCGGTTATGGAGTTTGTAAATTCGGTGCGGATTTCGGTTTTCAGAATCATCCCAACGTTGAGGTTGTGGCAGTAAGCGATCTTTTCCCAGACCGTTGTGCAGAACTTGCAAAGGCGTGCATGTGTTCAAAGACCTATCCGTCACTTGAAGAACTTGTAAAAGACGATAGGGTCGAAGCCGTGTTCATAGCTACCGATGCGGCCAGTCATGCTGACCACGTCCTTAAGGCAATAAGACATGGCAAGCATGTTGCTTCAGCTGTGCCTGCAGTTTTTGGATCGATTGAAGATGCGGAACGTGTCTTCGAAGCAGTAAAAGAAAGCGGCCTTAAATATATGATGTTTGAAACATCATGTTTCCGCGGCGATCTCTATGCAATGAGAAAGATTTACTTTAGTGGAGGCTTTGGGAAGATAGTTTACTCTGAAGGAGAATACTTTCATTATATGAGTGAACCAATCGCATCATTCAGGGAGTGGCGGGTCGGTCTTCCGCCTCAGTGGTACCCCACTCATTCCAATGCATACCATGTTGGAGTGACAGGAGAGAGCTTCACAGAAGTATCATGTCTGGGAATGCCAAGCATTATCAGCCATTTGAGACCGGAAAATAACCGGTACAAAAATCCATTCGGGACAGAAATTGCTTTGTTCCGCACCAGCGGAGGAGGTACATCACGCATGGGTGTCTCGTGGGACACTGCAGGTGATGGAGGCGAGAGAGGGCGTATAAGGGGACAAAGAGGCACTTTTTATGAAAAATACGAGGGACTTGAGAAAAACCTTCCTGATATAAATCGTCCGGCTTTGCCGCCGGGAGTCCCTCCGGGCGGACATGGCGGTTCTCATGGTTACCTGACTGATGAATTTGTTACTTCAATATTACTTGACCGCAAACCACTGGTGGATATAGCTGCTGCCCTTAATATGACCGTTGCAGGCATCGTTGCTCATCAGTCAGCTCTGAAGAATGGTGAACTTATGAAAATTCCGCAATTCATAATTTGAAGTTTGAAATCATAACCGGTTCCTGTAGCGAAATCCTTACCGGTTTAACTTTAGTATTAACCTAATATGGGAATATTATTTTATATTTTTTTGCAATTTCAT
>JADDYF010000127.1 GCA_015712185.1 Bacteroidales bacterium | reverse complement strand
TCTGGGCATGGTTCGGTTATGACGAGCCGAACTATACATACATGAAAGATGGCAGAAAGCTTCTGTCAGAGCTATCTGAACTAAGTCCCGTGCCTGTTTACATACGTGCTCATAATCTTCTGACATCCGGAGACGGAATCCCGGCACTGAAATGGGGCTCATCAAATGCTTATAACGAGGATGTTCATGGAAATCCTGTATATGACTGGACCATAATCGATAAAATATTTGATACTTATGTGGAAAGAGGAATGAAACCTCTTGTTCAGATGGGTTTCATGCCTGAAGTATTATCGAGTAATCCGGTGCCATACCGGCACTTCTGGAAGCCGGGCGATCCCTATGATGATATTTATACAGGCTGGAGGTACCCGCCAAAAGACTATAAAAAATGGGCTGAACTTATTCACCAGTGGGTAAAACACTCGGTCGGCAGATACGGCAAACAGGAAGTTGAAACCTGGTACTGGGAGCTGTGGAATGAACCTGATGCAAAATACTGGGGAGGGACAGTTGAGGAATATTGCAAACTGTACGATTATTCTGCAGATGCTGTGAAAAGAGCATTGCCGGCCGCGCATGTTGGCGGTCCTCATATTACGGGTCCTGCAAATGCAAATGCTGCTAAATTTCTGACTGAATTTTTGAGGCATTGTGAGTCGGGGACAAATTATGCAACGGGGGATACCGGAACTCCTCTGGACTTCATAGCTTTTCACGCCAAGGGCTCCCCGCGATTCATCAACAACATGGTAAGGATGAATATGGGTATACAGCTGCGACAGATAGACCGGGGATTTGAAATTGTTGCCTCCAGTATAAAATATAAAGATCTGCCGATAATCATCGGGGAATGTGATCCGGAAGGATGTGCTGCATGTGGGATGACTCAATATCCACAGAATGGTTATCGTAACGGAACAATGTATTCAAGCTATACGGCATCATCATTTGCCAAGATTTATGATCTCGCGCTATACCATAAAGTTAATCTGCTTGGTATTGTCTCCTGGTCATTTGAATTTGAAGATCAGCCATGGTTTCATGGTTTTCGGGATCTTGCAACAAACGGAGTGGATAAACCGGTGTTGAATGTATTCAGGATGTTTGGCATGATGGGCAGCACCAGGGTTGAAGCCATATCTGATGCCGGATTCACGTGGAAGATCGTTATTGACTCGGGAGTCAGGGGAAACAAACCTGATATCGGGGCAATTGCCTCAAAAAGTGATAATAATGCTGCAGTAATGTTCTGGAATTATCACGATGACGACAAGCCGGCTCCCGATTCTCCGGTCGAAATAGCAATGGAAGGAATTCCGGATAACAAAGTAAAGGTCACTCAATATTGTATCGACGCGAAATACAGCAACTCTTATGAGGCATGGAAGAAGATGGGTTCTCCTCAGAATCCGACGCCTTTCCAGTACACGGAATTAGAAAAAGCCGGTATGTTACAGGCAAAGGATCCTCCCCGGAATGCCAGGGTGAGGAATGGTAAGTTATTGTTTAATACTATGCTGCCCCGGCAGGGAGTTGCTCTGTTGAAAATCGAATGGAACTGAAAAACAAGAGGCTGTCTTAAAAGTCCTTTGTGTTACTTAGCGACGGAAGCACGAAGAGCAAAGGAAGATAAACCTTGAGTAGATATTTTTGAGACAGCTTCTTGTTTTGAAAGTACCTACTTTTTATCATAAGCAGCAGTGGTCTTCATCTCGCCATCAGGCCCGGGCCTTGTCGATTCGATCAACAGCACCTTTCCGCCTTCGGAGAGCTTCCATGCCTGAGTGGATTTGATTTCCCTTGTCTCACCATCTCTTTCGAAGTTCATTGTTGTGGTGATGGTAAGAGTTGTCTTGTCTGCAGACCATGCAACTGTCGATTTGCTTGTTGTATTCATAAAGCCCTGGTTTTCGCTTACAGAACCGTCGAGGTTGTATTTGGCATTTGTTTTGATTTCACCTCCGTCACGGCCCGGCATTGTACTTTCGACTGAAAGGAGTTTTGCATCCTGGGTTACAACCATGGTGGTTGCAGCAAAACGGAACTGACTATCGCCGAAATTGCTTTTTGATTCATTGAAAGCCCATGTCCCTGCAAAATTTGCCTGTGCAAAGAGACCTGATGCTGTCATAAAGAATAATGCAGCACCTAAGATGTTCCTGAATTTTAAAGATTGTGTGCTTTTCATAATTTGTTTTTTGAATTAAGGATTAATAATGTATAGACAACCATAACATGTTACTTATTCTGTTCTCCTTCTGAATTTAACCGTTTTACTGCGACCACTTGTTCGGTTTCCGGTCCCATCGGTGTTTCTCAAGATTTTTCATCAGACCATGGTCAAGCGGACCATCATCGCTGGTCTTCAGATTGGATTTTACATGAGCGGGTTTTCGCATTCCCGGGATAATTGTACTGACAGTGGGTTCTCCGAGTATAAACCTGAGAGCCATTTGAGGCATAGTCATCCCTGAAGGAACCAGCGGCTTAAGTGCATCAGCCCGGTCTACGCTCGGGTTCAGGTTTTCAGGTACAAAGTATGTATTACGCCAGTCACCCTTTGGCCATTTGCTGTCTTTGGTCAGGTTACCGGTAAGCGTACCCTCATCAAAAGGAACCCTGGCAATTACGCCAACGTTCATTTCGCGACATGCAGGAAACAACTCATCCTTTGGATTCTGATCGAAAATATTATAGATCACCTGAACCGTATCTATAAAGCCGCTGCGTACCGCCCTGATTCCATTCCATGGCTCCCACCTGTTAATGCTTATCCCGATGGCATGGAACAAGCCCTGGTTTTTCAGGTCTGTCATTTTCATAATACCTCTTTCATCATCCAGCCAGTTGTCCTCCCAGGTATGGAATTGCAGGAGATCGAAAGAGTCAAGGCCAGCATTTCTCAGGCTCCACTCCACGAACTTCTGTATATGATCAGGAGGGAAGCAGTCATCCAGCGAATATTCACGCCTGCTGGGCCATTGAAAATTCTTAGGAGGTATTTTAGTGGCGGTATAAAGTTTTTTGTCAGTGTTTGCCCTGACAAGCTTCCCGAGGAGTCCTTCGCTTTTACCGCTACCGTACGCCCATGCTGTATCAAAGAAATTACAACCCATGTCTGCTGCCATCTGCAGAGAGCCCAGTGATTCAGCGTCATCCGACCCGGTCCAGCTTCCCATACCCCACATACCATAACCAATCTCGCTTACATTCCAGTTTGTCCTGCCTAACTTACGATACTTCATCTTTTTATTTACGTTTATAAATATCTTCTTCCTGTATTTCCTTTAGAAACAGAGTCCGCGGTGAGTTGTAAAAATTCATAAAATCATCAGGGAATGGTCTGGCGGGCATCTGTACAGGAGGCATCCCCGGCCGGGCCGGAAATCCACGGGGCATATATGTATGTCTCCACGTAAGAACATAGCCTACAGGGTATTTGCTGACAACCGGCAGCAACACTGCTGACCACCAGTTATCCATGCCGCGTCTTCCGCCGGTTTCGCTCAGTGCGGTAAGCTTTTTTCGTTTAAGGGCTTCTGATGTAACAAAGTTCAGAGCTGTATCGAGCTCCCTGCCAAACTGTTCACCTCGGTCGTACATATCAAGTGAAAGCATGTCAATGACATCGTCACCCGGGTATCCTCTCATATATTGTTCAAGGCTGGTCACCCTGTCGGTGTTGTAAGCATAAAGGATGTTGTGAAGCCCTTTCTTATCCCGCAGGAATTCCACAGTATATCTCCATAGAGCTGCATATTCCTCATCAGTACATATACTGGTGCCCCACCAGAAGAATGATCCTGAATGTTCGTGGTAAGGTCTGAATATGAAAGGGATAGGAGCGCCATTGTTGTCCTTCAGCCCTGCAAAGAACCCTGCCAGCCGTTCCAGCCTTGTATTGAATATTTCATGGTTTTTTCCTCCCGGCAGGATCGAAGCTACGACCTCCTTTGAGGAAACATCCCAGGCAGTGCCATGCGTACGCCTGGGTCTCGCGGATGTGTCCGGTATTTGCATTGTCAGCGGATTATCGGCATGCCAGCTTAATGTAATGACTCCGCCGCGTTTATAATGCACTTTTATTTGCTCGGCTATCTGTGCAAAGTTTACAGAATCGAGGCTTCGCTCCCGGCTGAGCTCAAGATGGCCGAGTTCAAAACCTGCAACAGCAGGGTAATCACCTGTAAAATCCTTTGTATCAGACCGGTCTTTTTCATACCACCAGGTCCTGCCATACATAAGATCATCCTGATGACCGTACATAATCCCATTGTTCTGGAGTTTGTATAATGATCTGAAAAGAGTTACAGTTTCTTTCGTTGCATCCCTGTCGGCAGGTGAAGGGGCATTATCGCATGAACTGCATACTGAAACGGCTACAGGGAGTAATAATAAGAGTAATGATCTCATAATATCCGGTTTAACATTATAATAGTCGCAGAAGGTTATCTGAAATGCAGCGAAAAAGATAGCTATTTTTTGAATATGATGACGAGTTTAATGATAAAATCGTAGTGATGAAGAATTCAGGTAAGACGATTATCTCAGTTCACTATTGCGGTTGCAGCCATTGTCGGATGCGGCGTGCGACAATATGAATAAGTTCCCGCTGTCGTAAAGGTGTGACTGAAAGTGTCGTGTTCATCGGGATTGTAAAAAAGAATTGGAAAAATCCTGAACAAGGTTTAAATTTGATAAAGAATGGGATTGCCTCTAATAATCAATGTGATAAAAGGGATAAATATTCTTGTTTTTTTGAAACAACATTGAAAACAGAAACATGATCTCTTTCCCTGGATATAAGATAAAGGATAAGCTCTTCGAAAGTCCTAATTCATATGTTTTCCGGGCTATCCGGGAAGAATCGAACCTGCCTGTAATCATAAAGGTTTTGAAAGGTGAATATCCAAATCCTGAACGGATAGTCAGGTTCAAGCGGGAATATGAGATCCTGAAGGGTTTAAATCTTGAAGGGACAATCAAAGCCTATACTCTTGAAAACTATGATAATACCTGTGCCATAGTAATGGAGGACTTCGGAGCTGAATCACTGAAGAAAATACTGGAAAAGAGAAAGCTGACTTTATTTGAGTTTCTCAGGCTGTCGATTGGCATTACCGAAATCCTGGGTCAGCTTGCGCAGCTTAATATTATCCATAAAAATATTAATCCAACCAATATTGTATGGAGCCAGGAAACTGATCAGCTTAAAATAATCGATTTCGGTATTTCGGCAGTCCTGTCACGTGAGATCGCGGCAATACAGAATCCGAACGAATTTGAAGGCACACTGAGCTATATATCTCCCGAACAGACCGGAAGGATGAACCGGATGATAGATTACAGAACCGATATGTATTCCCTCGGGGTAACTTTATATGAGTTTATGACAGGTCAGCTGCCTTTTCCTTCCAGGGATGCGATGGAGCTGGTTCATTGTCACCTTGCAAAGATGCCGGAACCACCACATATGCTTCAATCCTCAGGGTTTGAGGAAGAATCGGGAATTCCTGTAATACTCTCAAAAATAGTTCTGAAGCTTATGTCCAAAACGGCCGAGGACCGTTATCTCTCCTACTTTGGATTAAAACACGATCTTGAGAAGTGTTCAAAGCACCTGAAAAAGACCAGGACTCTTTCAGGTCTCGATTTCAATCCGGGAGAAAATGATTTTTCAGATAAACTCAGGATTCCTCAGAAACTTTACGGCCGTGAAGAAGAGATCCTCACTCTTCTGGATGCATTCAAAAGGGTATGTGACACACCACATGGTGCAGAGGTCAGTGAAATGATGATGGTAACAGGTTATGCAGGAATTGGGAAATCGGCTCTTGTGAATGAAATACATATCCCTATTGTTGAAAAAAGGGGTTATTTCATTTCAGGTAAATTCGACCGGTTCAAACGTAACATTCCCTATTCTGCCTTAACACAGGCATTCCAGGATCTGATGAGGCAGATCCTGATGGAGAGTGAATCACAGATAAACCAGTGGAAAGCCAGGATACTTGAAGCTGTTGGTCCAAATGGCCAGGTTATAATTGATGTGATCCCTGAAGTTGAAAGAATTATCGGCAAACAGCCTCCTTTACCCGAGCTTCCACCCAAAGAGACTCAGAACAGGTTCAACATGTATTTCCAGAATTTCATCAGAACATTCGCTGATAAGAACCATCCTCTTTCAATTTTCCTGGATGATCTGCAATGGGCTGATATCCCCACTGTGAAACTTCTGGAAAGGTTAATGCTGGATTCTAAAACAAGATATCTGTTTATCATTGGTGCTTACAGGGACAATGAGGTCGATTCATCACATCCTCTTGCCTTAAGTCTTGGCAAACTCAGGAATGAGAATGCCGTTGTAAATTTTATAACCCTTCGTCCTCTTGAAGCTCTGCATATCAATCAGATTCTTTCTGATTCGCTGAAATGCAGTATTTCCGATGCTCAGAATCTGGGTAAGATCTGTCTGGCAAAAACAAATGGCAATCCTTTTTTCCTCATCCAGTTCCTGAATTCCCTGGCTGATCAGGGACTTTTAAAATTTGATACTGACACTTTAAAATGGGAATGGGATGCAGCGCTGATTGAAAAAGCTGACATCACTAGCAATGTTGTTGAACTGATGACAGAAAGGATCAAGGTACTCTCTGAAAAAACCAAACGGATCCTGAAGCTGGCATCCTGTATAGGACACAGGTTTGATCTGGACACTCTGGCAATAATAAACGAAAAATCTGCTGTTGAAACAGCCGGGGAAATGAATGAGATCCTCGAAAGCGGGCTCATACAACCCATCGGAGAAGGGTACAGACTTGCTGGTTACCTCGATTTTCTGAAAGGCAAAAATTACACCGGAAGGCTGGAGCACGAAATTCAATATAAATTCCTTCATGACCGCGTTCACCAGGCAGCCAGTTCTCTTATGGGCGATGAATACAAAGGAGTTCATTTAAAGATTGGGAGATTGTTACTTCAGAAACTGTCACAGGAAGAGCGGGAGGAAAGAATTTTTGATATCGCAAACCACCTTAATTCAGGAATCGAACTTATTGTTGATCAGACAGAAAAAATCCAGCTCGCTGGCCTGAACCTCCACGCAGGAAGGAAAGCTAAAGCTGCCACTGCCTATGAGATTGCTTTTCAATATTTCGAAACAGGGTTAAAGCTCCTTGGCAGTAAAGCATGGGAGGACAATTATTCAATTACCCTGGAAATGAACATAGAAACAGCAGAAGCTTCCTATCTGATGGGGAATTTTGACAAGATGGATAAAATAGCAGGGGAAATAATGGATAATGCAAAGATGCTGCTCGACAGAATACGGATAGATGAGATTGTTATTCGGTCTTTAATGGCCAGGGATAGATTTAAGGAAGGTATTGACAGGGCCATCGAAATACTTAAGCAGCTGGGTGTAAATATTACACCGGAACCCAGTAAGATTCAGGTTTTAATTAGCCTGTTTTATCTGAGGATAATTTTAGTTTCAAAAAAAATTGACGATCTGAAGAATTTACCTGTAATGACGGATAGTCACAAGCTTGCCGCCATGCGCATCCTTATGGATGCTGCCAGTTCTGCATATTATACGAATATTCTGACTGCTATAATTATGGGTTTAAAGATGGTTCAACTATCTGTAAAGTATGGAAATTCTCCTTTTTCCTCATTTGGATATGAAATATATGGTATTATCCTACAGGGTATTGTCGGCAGAATAATTCCAGGGTACAGGTTTGGTGAATTTTCAATTGAGATACTGAACAAATTCAACGCAAAGGAATATCAGGCAAGGATAAATTTCATCTTTAATGTATTTATCAGACACTGGAAGGACAGACTCAGTGATACAATTGAACCGTTTACTGAATCATTTCACAAAGGCCTTGAAACCGGGGATTATGAGTTTGCTGCGCTTTCCTCAGCTTATGTCGGAATACACTCATTTCACAGCAGTGTTAAACTTGCATTAGCTGACGATGAAATGAAGAAAAGTATTGACCTGGTGACAAAACTTAAACAGGAAGTAACCCTTATTGTACTCAAATTAAACAGGCAGGTTGTCCTGAATCTTATGGGAAAGTCGGGAAATACAACTTTAATAGTAGGAGAGAATTATGATGAGATAGAAATGACTCCCCGCTTTGTTAAGACTAATAATACGGCTGACCTGGGGTCATTATATGCAATGAAAGCGCTTCTTTGTGTAATATTTGACGATAAGAAGGAATCAATTAGAATTGCACGTGAAGCAGAGAAATATGAACTAACCATGTTGGGTCTGATTTACAGACATCTGATTTATTTCTATACATCTCTTATTTATCTTTCCCATTATTTTGGATCTTCAGTCTTAAAACGCCTTGTATATCATGTCAAGGTGTATCGCAACCAGAAACAATTAAAAAAATGGGCCAGATATGCCCCTGAGAACCTGTTGCATAAATGGTATATCGTTGAAGCTGAGCGATGCAGGATCACTGGTAACCACATCAAAGCTATTGAGCATTATGATAAGGCTGTTTCACTTGCGAAACAGAATGGATACATACATGAGGAAGCCCTGGTAAATGAGCTGGCAGCAAAGTACTATCTGGCAAGGGGATTTGACAGGATTGCCAGGGTGTATATGAAAGAAGCCTGTTATCTCTATACAATATGGGGTGCAATGGGCAAAGTAGATCATCTGAATGAAACTTACTCTGAACTTCTATATGTATTGCCCGAAAAAAGCGGAAGAAGCGATGAAATTGAATTTGCCCAGTCAGAACTGCCAGGTAGTTATCCTGAAAAGCTTGATCTGGCAACTGTGCAAAAAGCATCTCAAACTATTTCGGGAGAAATTCATCTTGACAAGTTGCTGGAGAAACTAATGAATATTGTTATTACAAATGCCGGGGCACAGAAGGGTTTGTTTCTGTTAAAAGATGGCGACGGATTGTTTGTGGAAGGTGAAGCAGTTGCAGGGAAAGAACAGGTAATCGTATTACACCATATCCCATATGCTGAAAGAAAGGACATTGCCCAGGTTATTATCAACTATGTTTTGCGTGTAAATAAAATTGTGGTATTGGATGACGCATCAGAGCAAGGCAGCTTTAAAACCGATGAATATGTTAGAAAGAATAAACTCAGGTCTGTATTATGCCTGCCTCTTATCTTTCAGAATAAGCTTAACAGCATCCTGTACCTTGAAAACAACCTGGCACCAGGTACCTTTACTTCTGAAAGGGTGGAGGTATTAAAAATACTGACAGGGCAGATTGTAATTTCAATTGAGAATGCAAGCTTATACAGGAGCCTTGAGGAGTACAACAGGACGTTGGAAGAAAAGGTGAAAAAACGTACATCAGAGATATTCCAGAAAAATGAGCAATTAAATAAACAGAAAGAGGAACTGCGCGAAACATTGGAGAATCTTAAACATTCGCAGTTCCAGTTGTTACAATCAGAAAAAATGGCTTCCCTCGGGCAGCTTGTTGCCGGAATTGCTCACGAGATAAACAATCCGGTTAATTTTATCAGTGCCGGGGTCGAATCTCTGAATATAAACCTTGAGGAAATAGGCCAGGTCCTGGATGTTTACCATAAAATAACACCTCAGAATGTGAAAGAAAAACTTAAGGAAATTGAAGCGCTCAAGGAAAAAATTGAATACAAGGAGGCGATAAGGGAGATAGAAAAGCTGATAAGCAGTATAAAGAACGGTACAAAACGAACGACAGAGATAGTTAAAGGCTTGCGGACTTTCTCGCGGATGGATGAGGATATAATCAGGACAGCTGATATACATGAAGGATTGGATTCGACACTCATCCTCCTCCATAACAGGTATA
>JADDYF010000118.1 GCA_015712185.1 Bacteroidales bacterium | reverse complement strand
CTTTCAGCACCGGCAGGAAATGGATCCGGCCGGGAAACAGAATATTGCTTGATCTTGGAAAGGTCGGGGATATTGCAGTGGTAAAGCTTAACGGAATGCCGGTTGACACATTATGGAAACCTCCATATCAGGCAGATATTACCGGCCATCTTAAAATAGGAGAAAACCAGCTTGAGATAAAAGTCACTAATCAATGGACAAACAGGTTGCTGGGTGACCAGAAGGCTGCTGCTGATAAAAGAATCCTCAATTCAAAGCTGTTTGTTTTTCCCGGACAGAGTATGAATCAATCGGGACTGGTTGGTCCGGTAAGGGTATTAAGGGAATAGGTGTCAGCAAATAAACCGAGGCTGTCTCAAACATTGAAACAGCCCCGGTAAAGTATATAAAGAACCTTTTATTTAGACAAGTTTCCATGGGCTGCGGTACTCATAGTGCATGAGTTTTGTTGCAGCTCCATCTGTATCATCAACAAAAGTTTCGGTTGACGGATCCCACTTAACAGTTCTTTTGAGTTCGCAGGCTATATTACCAAGTGTGCAGACCGTACAGCTGCTGTGTCCTATCTCAACAGGAACAACCGGATCTATACGCGCTTTTACCGCCTCAATAAAGTTAACCTGGTGCGGGATTCTTGTTTCATATGGAACATTCGGATCTTCCTTAATCGGTGTTGCAGGCATGAATTTAGGATCAGACGTAACGATATTACCTCTCGACACTTCGATCCAGCCATTTTCACCTATGAATTTGACTCCTTTTGTTTTTTTCTCATCAAAAGGTTCTGAGCTCATTACAACTCCATTGGCATACCTGAACATCATAAATTCCGTGCCGTCGCCGATGGGCGATATTTCAACCGGTCCGTTCCTGTCCATCCCGAGTCCCCACTGGGCGATATCAAACATGTGGGCGCCCCAGTCGGTTGTGAATCCGCCGCCCATTTCCTTGTACCATCTCCATGCTCCCCAGAATTCCTCATCTTTCGGAGGATCAAGGGAAATGGGAGGATCAAGCTGATTGTTGAAATGTATTGTTGAAGGCAGAGGTCCGAGCCACAGATCCCAGTTAAGATCGGCCGGGATCGGTTCTTCAGGCAGGTTATATGGTGTCGGGGGAGCACCCACATATGCATAAACCTGGCTGATTTTTCCGAGTGTACCGTCCTGTACCAGCTTTACTGTATGCTGGAATTCAGCGCTGGAGCGCTGCTGACTTCCGAGACCGAATATCCGGCCGGTTTCGCGGACAACCTTCTTAAGTTCCTGACCCTCTTTAATAGTGAAAGTCATCGGCTTTTCAAGGTATACATCTTTCCCGGCCTTTAATGCTGCGATAGCCACCATTGCATGAGCGTGATCGGGGATAGCAATAACGACAGCATCAATATCATCACGCTGCAGGAGATCACCATACTTTTCGTAGGTTTCAACTTTGGCCTCTTTCCCGGCCTTGGTATAGAACTCAGTGACGCGTCTTTCGAAGCGTTTGCGTTTTATACCGTATACATCACAACCGGCCAGCACCTGTACCCCGTTAATCTGGATGAATCCATTAAGAAGGAACATGGCCTGCCTTCCCAAACCAATAAATCCCAGCCTGATATTTTCTGAAACCGTCTTTGGTTTACAGGATGTCAGGCGCGGAAGGATAGTAATACCAGCTAAGCCAACAGCTGAGGCGTTAAGAAACTGGCGTCGTGACCATAGTTTTTTCTGAACTTTCATAGTTATTAGTTTTTTGTTAGAGTGAGTTATAATTCTACCAGTGAGGCATAAAATTATGAATTTTTTTAAATAATTGCACTTATGCACAATTAGTTTCGAAATTATTTAAGGTTTTTCCTGGCAAATTAAAATCTTCCGAAAATAGAGTACTTCTCGGTATTGCAAAATATTGACGAATACAGGAATAATACAGGATTATTTGTTTCCATCTTTCTTTCAAGATGAAGGACAGGCTGTCCTTTTTTAAGACTCAGGAAGCTGCTTATCTTCGCCGATGCAGGGATAGCCTTGATCCTTTGCTCCCCTCCTTTGATTTCAATATGGTAGTGATCGCGGAGGATCTGGAAAAGAGATCTGTTTTCAAACTGGCGTGATGTAATCCTTGGCAGATTGATATTTGCTATAAAACTTATATCATAAAATATCGGCTCATTTTCGAGCAGCCTGAGCCTTTCGAGATAGATGCAGCCGGACTCTTTTTCGAGCTCAGTAAGCTGAAACATAAAATTCTCCGGCCACTTTATTATGGAGGGCTTAACAATGATCCTTGTCTTAAGGTTCCTCCTTCCCACAGCTGATGTTGTACCTGATACCGATAAAATCCCTATCTCTTTCGGAAGATGGTGGACTATACTGCCCTTGCCCTGGTGTTTTCTTATATAACCGTCATTTGCAAGTGTGCTGAGTGACTGCCTTACTGTGGGACGCGTCATCCCGTAGAGCTGGCAAAGTTCGTTCTCAGATGGCAGCAAATCCCCCTCCTGGTAGATCCCTTCTATTATATGCTTCCGGAGTATTTCGTATAGTCTCCTGTGCTGGGGAATGTTTTTTTCCAGTACCATAACCGGGAATTTTTCGTAAATATATTACTTTTTACTTGTAAATACAAGTTAATATTACTATTTTTGTATCCACTGATTTATAATGATATCTAATAAATGGTCCTAATAATTCATTAACTTATTATAACAAGTTAGCAACATGGCAATTCCGGTAATAATGCCAAAACAAGGGCAGTCAGTTGAGACCTGTATTATCACACGCTGGTTCAGGAACAAAGGTGATAAAGTGTCAGCAGGTGACATTCTGTTCTCATATGAAACTGACAAAGCTGCATTCGACATGGAGTCTCCCGCCGACGGGATTCTCCTCGATATTTTTTTCAGCGAGGGGGATGAAGTTCCTGTGCTGATGAATGTGGCAGTGATAGGCAAAACGGGTGAGGACACTGAGCAATTCCTGCCGGGGAAGGCTCACTCTGCAACAGAAACTGAACCGGCTGCCGCTAGTCCTGAAAGAGTATCAGCTGCGGAGCCTGTGATGACGGTGACCGGATCAGGTTCAGGGGATACATTGTTCAGAATATCGCCAAGAGCGAAGAAACTTGCCGAGAGCAGAGGTCTGCCATATAGTAATATACAAGGCTCGGGACCCAACGGACGGATCATCGTCAGGGATATTGAGAAGGCTATGGCTGGTGTCCCAGATGCCAGAGTATCAATTACAGAATACTCTACTGAATTTACCGACAAAACCCTGAGCAATGTACGAAGGATAATTGCCAGGGCAATGCATTCGTCTCTCCAGAACAGCGCCCAGCTTACCCATCACCTGAGTGCGGATGTACGCCGTCTGCTTGAAGCCAGAAGAAAAATCAAGGAGGGACTATCATCCGGGACAGAGAAGAATGACATCACACTCAATGATATGGTCTGCTGGTGCGTTATAAAAGCGCTTAAAAAGTTTCCCGAGATAAACAGCCATTTTCTGGGAGAACATATCAGGTTTTTCAATAAAATACATCTCGGACTGGCTGTGGACACGTCTCGGGGCCTTATGGTCCCTGCCGTAAAGAATGCCGACGACATGGATCTGCCCAGGCTTTCACTGGCACTGAAAATGGTAGCCGATGCATGCAGAAAAGGAAGCATCAGCCCCGAGCTTATCCAGGGCTCTTCCGCCTCTTTTACAGTATCAAATCTTGGAAATTATGGCGTGGAGATGTTTACTCCGGTAATAAACCTGCCGCAAACCGGCATTCTCGGTATATGTACGATAATTAACCGGCCTGTCGATCTCGGCAACAATACCTTTGGTTTTGTGCCATATATGGGATTATCTCTTACATATGATCACAGGGCGATAGACGGCGGCCCTGCCACGCTTTTCCTTAAAGCAATAAAGGAACAAATAGAAAATTTCAACTACTGAGTAAATACCCACATTCAGACCATCAGACCATCAGACCATCAGACCATCAGACCATCAGACCATCAGACCAATAAGACAACAACACCATGCCAAAGAGTCAAATCATCAGCCCAAAAGTTGTACGCAAGCCGCAATTCATTGAATTCGGTAAAATACCTGTGAATCAGTACAAAAAATCCATAGAGGAAGAAAAGAAGAATTACAGCAGGGAGGATTTCCTCAGGATCTACCGCGATATGGTAATCATCCGGGAATTCGAGACAATGTTAAACCTTATAAAAACCACCAATGAATATAATGGTATAGCCTATAATCACCCCGGACCTGCACATCTTTCTATCGGACAGGAAGCTTCAGCAGTCGGTATGGCTTTTAATCTTGACATTGACGATTATATTTTTGGATCACACCGCAGCCATGGCGAGATCCTTGCAAAAGGATTATCGGCAATTAACCGTCTTGATGAGGATAATCTCGATTCCATAATGCGTAATTACTTTGGGGGTACTGCCCTTAAGGTTGTTGAAAAGGGTTTTCAGGGAAACATCAGGGAACTGGGGATCCATTTTCTGTTATACGGAGCTCTGGCAGAGATCTTTGCACGGGAGAACGGGTTCAACAAGGGATTGGGTGGTTCGATGCATGCATTCTTCACGCCTTTCGGCATCTACCCGAATAATGCTATTGTGGGCGGTTCCGGTGATATATCGGTGGGGGCAGCGCTTTATAAGAAAATAAACAGGAAACCCTGTATAGTCGTCTGCAATATCGGTGATGCATCGATGGGATGCGGTCCTGTGTGGGAGGGTATCTGTTTCGCTACAATGGACCAGTATAAAACTTTGTGGGATGGTGAATATAAGGGCGGATTACCATTGATCTTCAACTTTATGAACAACCTTTACGGCATGGGAGGTCAGACTATGGGTGAGACAATGGGATTCGGGATCCTTGCCCGTATCGGGGCCGGTGTAAATCCCGAATCAATGCATGCCGAACGTGTTGACGGGTATAATCCTCTGGCAGTTATAGATGCCTTCAGGCGCAAAATAAAACTTCTTGAAGAGAAAAAAGGACCTGTGCTGCTTGATACTCTTACATACAGGATAAGCGGACATTCACCTTCTGATGCCTCGTCATACAGGTCGAAGGAAGAAATAGAGGCATGGCAGAAAGAAGATTCGATAACTTCATTCGGAGGTTCCATTGTCAGTGCCGGCATTGTAAAACAGGATCACCTTGATGAAATAAGAAGTGAAGCTTCCGAATTGATTACCCATATCCTCCGGCTGACAGTCAACGATGAAATCTCGCCACGGCTGGATCTTGTCAGCGATCCGGATGCCATTGGGAAGATGATGTTTTCCAACGGTTCTGAGGATAAAATGGAAGATCGCGAACCGGAGGTACTTATACATTTAGAAGATAATCCACGTGTCAAATCGCTGAAAAACAAGGAAAGGTACTTCAGGGACAAGGAAGGGAAGCTTGTTTCCAGGGTTAAGCTGTATCAGCTGCGTGATGGCATATTTGAAGCAATAGTCGACCGGTTTTATAAGGATCCCACGCTTGCTGCCTGGGGTGAGGAAAACCGCGACTGGGGTGGTGCCTTCGCGGTTTACCGCGGACTAACTGAAGCCCTCCCCTATCACAGGTTATTCAACTCGCCTATATCTGAAGGCGCGATTGTTGGTACAGCCATAGGTTACGGGATGTGCGGGGGAAGAGTTATTGCAGAGATCATGTACTGCGATTTCCTTGGAAGATCAGGGGATGAAGTATTCAACCAGCTTCCGAAATGGCAGGCTATGTCCGGCAACTTAATCCGGATGCCGGTCGTAATAAGAGTATCTGTAGGATCCAAGTATGGAGCACAACATTCACAGGACTGGTCGTCGTTAACGGCACACATTCCAGGGTTGAAAGTTGTCTTCCCTGCCACACCTTACGATGCCAAGGGACTTATGAACAGCGCATTACAGGGTACTGATCCGGTCATCTTCTTCGAAAGCCAGAGAATCTACGACATAGGTGAAATGTTTCATAAACCGGGTGTTCCCGAAGAATATTATGAAATACCTATCGGAGAACCTGATGTCAAAAGATCAGGAGAAGACATCACAATACTGACAATCGGAGCCACCTTGTATCCTGCAATGAATGCAGCCGAAACTCTTCAGCTGAAATATGGATTAAATGCAGAGATTATTGATGCCCGAACCCTGGTACCATTCAATTATCAGCCGGTGATCGACTCCGTAAAAAAAACCGGCAGGATTGTTCTGGCAAGTGATGCCTCTTCCCGCGGTTCATACCTTAAGGAGATGGCTCAGACAATAACTGAACTGGCATTTGATCAGCTTGACGCACCTCCCGTAGTTATAGGCTCACGAAACTGGATAACACCGGCATATGAAATGGAGCAATTCTTCTTTCCTCAGCCCGACTGGATAATCGATGCAATTCATCAAAAAGTTATCCCGTTAAAAGGACACACTCCAAAATATGATTTCAGTACCGGGAAGCTGATACTCCTTAATAAAAACGGAGTTTAGCGGTTTTCGCTTTTTAATATATTTACAAGTTCAATCCCGGGTAAATGAAGAATGAAATAAAATATAAACAGGAACGCAGGGAGGTGGCACGGTTCATGCGGCGGCTTTACAGGTACAGGCTCACAACAACATCCGGTGGAAATATCAGTATGCGTCTGCCAGACGGAATTATACTTATAACAGCATCGGCAACTGATAAGGGCACTATGAAATGGAAGGATGTGGGGATGATGTCAATGTCAGGAGAAAACCTCACGAAGGATCTTAAGCTGTCGATCGAATATGCCATGCATCTTAACATATATATTAAGAATAAGGATGTGGCAGCGATAATCCATGCACATCCTGTCTTTGCAACATCCTTTACTGCCATGAGAGGAACCATTGACACCAGCCTTATCGCAGAAGCGAGGGCAATATGCGGAGAACCGCGCTTTGTACCTTATGCTCTTATGGGATCATCCGAGCTTGCTGATATAGTATCCAGGAATGCAAAGGAGGCTGACGTCCTGCTGCTCGAGAACCACGGGATCATTACGACAGGTTCAAGTCTGTTACAGGCATTCGACAAGATGGAAGTCCTGGAGAATGCTGCAAAAATGACAATGATCATTGAAATGACCGGTAAAAAGAAACGTCTCAGCATACTCAGGATACGTGAAATTGAAAAGCTGTTCAGATGATCAGGGGAGTTCTTTTCGATATGGACGGCGTACTTGTCGATTCAGAGCCCTTCATCTGCAAAGCAGCCATAATGATGTTCTCCGGGATAGGCTTAAAAGTTTTTCCCGATGATTTCAGACCGTTCATCGGAGCCGGAGAGAACAGGTACATAGGTGGTGTGGCTGAAAAATACGGGATTAAGGTCGATATTGAAAAGGCGAAAGCACAGACATACCAGATCTATAAGACTATCATCAGAGGAAAACTAAAGCCTCTTCCGGGTGCCTGCGATTTCGTTACTTCATGCCGCAACAAAGGTTTAAAAATTGCAATAGTTACCAGTACGGATACAGTTAAAATGGAGGCGAACCTCAGGGAGATCGGAATGCCTGCGGAATCGTTTCACACAACGATAACCGGGATGGAGGTCGAAAACAAAAAACCTTTTCCCGATATTTATATTAAAGCTGCCGGTAAGCTAAACCTTAAGCCTGAGGAATGTCTCGTCGTTGAAGACGCAGTCAATGGCATTCAGGCTGCAAAATCAGCCGGTTGTAAAGCGCTTGCAGTAACCACTTCTTTCGACAGATCAGTATTATCCTCAGCCGACTGGATTTGCGACTCTCTTGAGAATGTTCCTGAAGAAGCTTTGAACTGGTAAGTAATTTTGGGGTAATATATTGAGACCCGGAATGTTTACGATGGAAATAGATTGATATAAATAGAAATAAGTAGGAATAAACAGATAATAAATTGGGAACAAGTTTCTTGTCAGAATTTCCGTCTCCGTCGGAATTAAAAAGGATTATGAACGGGGTAATTCTTCCTGATTTCAGGGAAGCGAACGGACATATACACACTCCATATTCCTTCAGTGCATTTGAAAATCTTGAAACGGTTTTTTCAATGGCTCAGGCTGAAAATATATCGCTTCTCGGCATCAATGATTTTTTTGTTGCCGATGGCTACGACGTATTTTACAATGGATGTCTTAAGAATAACGTTTTCCCGCTTTTTAATATAGAATTTATAGGGCTGCTGAAGGAGGAACAAAAAAAAGGCATAAGGATAAACGATCCCAACAATCCGGGAAGAATTTATTTCAGCGGTAAGGGTCTCGATTACCCCTTCAAATTAGGCTGGTTCCAGAAATGGCGGCTAAATAAAGTGATTAAGGAGAGCCAGAATCAGATAAATGCGATGATTGACAAACTCAACCAGCTTATCCGGCCTGTAAATCCCTCGTTGATTCTTTCATACGAAGCAATAAAGAAGAGGTTTGCCCACGATCTTGTACGGGAGCGCCATCTGGCAAAAGCTATCAGGATTATTGCATCAGAGAGTTTTGCCAGATCAGAAGATCAGCTTCGGTTCATAGAGTCACTTTATGGTGATGGGAAGAAGTCAAAGACAGACATGGGTAATACGGTGGTTCTCGAGAATGAGATCCGGTCAAATCTTTTAAAAGCCGGCGGTGCAGCTTTTGTTGAAGAGAACGAAAATGCATTCCTCGGGCTTAACAGGATTATCAGGATAATTCATAACGCCGGCGGAATCCCCTTCTACCCTGTACTGCTCGATGATACTTCAGGAAAGTTTACTGAGTTTGAGGCAAGTGCCGAAAAACTTTACTCCGCGCTTAAATTGATGGGCATCGGATGCATAGAGCTTATCCCGGGCAGAAATGATTTTTCGGTGCTCAGGAGTTTTGTGGAGTTTTTTGCCAGCAAAGGATTTGTCATCACATTCGGTACCGAACATAACACTCCCGAAATGGTTCCTCTTACAATACATACAAGAGGTTCAAAGCCGCTTGACGATTATCTGAAACAGGTTGGATGGAAAGGAGTATGTGTTGTTGCAGCTCACCAGTACCTGAGGGCACAGGACAGGCAGGGATTTGTTCTGGAGGACGGATCACTCAGTGTCGATCAGAAAGATGACCTTGAAAACCTCGGACAGCTAGTTATAGAATATTTCCTAACCAGAAAATATAATGAACCGGGAGATCAAAGACCTTATTAATATCTCGAATTTTTACGGAAGAGATAAGCGATATGTCATTGCAGGAGGCGGCAATACATCATATAAAAATGATTCGACTATCTGGATCAAGGCCAGCGGCCAGTCATTATCAGACCTTAGCGAAGAAGGACTGGTTGCTTTAAGCAGAGAACGACTTCATGTTATTTCTCGTAAAACCTATCCGGATGACCCTGCAGAAAGGGAAGATCAGGTAAAAACCGATCTGTCTGATGCTGTTATTGATCCAAAGAAAAACAAACGTCCGTCGGTAGAGACCTCTCTGCATGAGATCATACAATACAGATATGTGGTGCACCTCCATCCTACTTCAGTTAACGGGCTGCTCTGCAGCAAAGCAGCAAAAAAGCTCACATTCCGGTTGTTCGGTGATGAGGTAATGTTCATACCATATACTAATCCAGGTTATACTCTTTTCAGGAAGCTGGAAAAGGAAATTGATCTGTACAGAAGAAAATACCGACATGATCCCCGGGTGATTTTCCTTGCAAATCACGGGGTATTTGTTTCTGCAGATAAAACTGCAGATATCAGGAAGACTTATAATCATTTAATCACTACCATTGAAAAGCACGTGACTCCGGTTCAGGATACTGAACATCTGCCATTTAACCAGGTCCTGCTCAACGCATTGCCTGCACTACGCATGATATTGTCAGATGCAACTCCTGTTTCCATAAGATGCCGTCATAACAGCCTCATTGCCAAATATTATGTCAATAAAGAGCAATTCAGAAAAATATCCAGGCCTCTGACTCCTGATATGATCGTTTATTGCAAATCAAAGTACCTTTTTATTGAGGAGTCATCAACTGCTGAAAAGCTGGTCAAAAGCATCGTTCGATCTCTACCCTTGTTCAGGGAAGAATACGGATATACACCGAAAGTAATAGTAATCAGGAATGTCGGCCTGCTGGCTGTTGATGACAGTTATTCTGCAGCGGAAGCTGTCCTGGATGTCTATGAAGATCTGATGGCAATAAGTACCCATTCTTCACTATTCGGCGGAACGAAATCCCTGACAGATGAACAGATCTCGTTCATTGATCAATGGGAAGTGGAGAACTACAGGCGGAAAGTAGCGTATGCCACAAAAAGTGAAAACAGGTTTTGCAATAAGGTGGCAGTGATAACAGGTGCCGCGCAGGGTTTCGGCGCAGGGATTGCTGAATCGCTTTATAAGCTGGGTATGAATGTGGTAATTGCCGACCTCAATGAAAAGGCCGGCAAAGCGTTTACTGCATCTCTCGGACAGAAAGGATCGGGTAATAAAGCACTATTCGTCAGGACCGATGTTGCTGATCCCGTTTCAGTAAATGCACTTACCGAATCGGCAGTTATTGAGTTCGGCGGGATAGATATAATGGTAAGCAATGCCGGTGTTCTGAGGGCAGGCGGTATAGATGAGATGGCACCTGAAGTGTTCGCAAAAACTACGGATATTAACTATAACGGCTACTTTCATTGCGTGAAATATGCTTCAGAGGTAATGAAGTTGCAGAACAAATATAAACCTGACTATTATACCGACATCATCCAGATAAACTCAAAATCGGGATTGCGCGGCAGCAACAGGAATTTTGCATATGCCGGGGCCAAATTCGGAGGAATAGGCCTTACCCAGTCCTTTGCACTGGAACTGGCACAATTCAGGATCAAGGTCAACGCTATCTGTCCCGGTAATTTCTATGAGGGGCCTCTGTGGTCAGATCCCGGGAACGGACTGTTCGTTCAGTATCTGAAAGCCGGTAAGGTACCCGGGGCAAAGACTATTGCTGATGTAAGAAAATTCTACGAGGATCAGGTGCCGATGAAGCGGGGCTGCAGGCTGGAAGATGTGATGAAGGCATTGTTATATATAATTGACCAGGAATATGAGACCGGACAGGCAGTGCCTGTAACAGGCGGGCAGGTTATGCTGGGATAGAAATCAGGCAGGAGGCGACAGGTAACAGGTTACAGGCAGCAAGGAGCAGGTTAGAGAAAATTGAATTCTATGAAAACCAAAGCTGTAAGGATTTACGGGAAAAGAGATCTCAGGCTTGAAGAATTTGAGCTGCCGCCTTTGAGGGACGATGAGATCCTGGCGAATGTGATATCAGACAGCATCTGTATGTCATCGCACAAAGCAGCACTTCAGGGCGCCGAGCATAAGCGAGTCCCTGATGATATTCACATCCATCCGACCATGATCGGTCATGAATTTGCGGGTGTGATTCTCAAGACAGGTAAAAAGTGGGAACACAAATTCAGGGCCGGACAGAAGTTTTCGATACAACCCGCAATGGCTCATACCGGTACACTTGATGCTCCGGGATATTCATACCGTTATATCGGCGGTGATGCAACACATATCATAATTCCCGATATAGTTATGGAAGCTGACTGCCTTCTTCCTTATGAGGGTGATGCATTTTTCCCGGCTTCGCTGTCAGAACCCATGTCATGTATAATAGGTGCATTCCATGCAAGCTATCATGTGCCTCCCGGGAAATATATCCATGAAATGGGCATCCGTAACGGAGGGAAAATGGCAATACTGGCAGGTGTAGGTCCGATGGGGCTTGGTGCAATTGATTATGCACTTCATCAGCCCCGCAAACCTTCCCTGCTTGTTGTTACCGATATAGATGATAATAGACTTGCCAGAGCTGCACGCCTCTTTACCCCGGAACATGCTGGTAAAGAGAAAGTCAGATTAGTATATGTCAATACAAACACAACCGAGGAGCCTGTCAGGTTTCTGCGTGACCTTACCAGTGGTTCAGGATTTGATGATGTTTTTATTTTTGCTCCGGTGAAACAGGTAATCGAACAGGGCGATGCCATACTCGGATTTGACGGTTGCCTGAATTTTTTTGCAGGCCCGACCAGTCCTGACTTCAAGGCTGAATTTAATTTCTACAACGTGCATTATGCATTCACTCACATTGTTGGCACTTCAGGAGGTAATACGGACGACATGCGCGAATCGCTGATGCTGATGTCTGAGGGTAAGATCAATCCGGCGGTAATGATAACCCATATCGGAGGCCTCGACTCAGTGATTGAAACAACACTTAATCTCCCCAAAATACCGGGAGGCAAGAAGCTCATCTATACAAATATTTCAATGCCTCTTACCTCTCTTTACAAACTCGGGGAAAAAGGTAAAGAAGACCCTTTTTACAGTGATCTGCACGAGATCGTTAAAAAGAATGATTACATCTGGAGCTTTGAAGCGGAAAAATACCTGCTTGCCAATGCAAAACCTATATAACAGGTTTACTTTTCAAATGCTGGCGTCGATTTGCAACCGGTGCCGATAATTAAAGCCTGAAGTCAGGTGTAAAAAACATAGTCACCATGACGTGCAACATGTTAAGCCTTCTTCAGGAATTTACCGGCGAACTCAAGAGATATGTAATTTTCGTAGCTCATACAGACATCAGTAGCAAAATCAACACCCATTGAAACAACTTTAAGCCATTTATCCCTGCCCATTTTAGTCAGTAGATCTCTTGTGATATTATTTTTCCAGAGGGATGCAATCATCCCGGCGTTGAAATTATCTCCTGCACCTATAGTGCTTACAGTTTCGATTTTCTTAACAGGAAACTTACCGCTGAAGGATGATGTTCTGACAAATACCCCTTCTCCGCTGGCTGTATAGACAAGGCAGCCACAGTATCTCCTTACCATTTCCCAGGCTTCATCGGGAGTTGATGAACCAAAGATATTCCTGAAATCCTCGTGTGATCCCCTTACCAGGCTTGCCATCTGCATATTCTCGATAATCATCGGTTTCAGTCTTTCCAGCTCGGGCAGATGCGAACTCCTGAAATTGGGATCGTAGATCACGGTTGCACCGTTTGAACCGGCCGAATTTATGAAATCCCTGAACTTCTTTCTTATCTGATCGGTAATTGCATAGATCGATCCGTAAAGTATTATGTCTTCCCTTTGTATGACGGGAAAATCAATTGTGAGCCTGTCATGCGGATATTTCTCATAAAAGGTGTAAGTAGCGTCATTTTTTTCATCCAGAAAAGCCACGGCAAGCTTGGTACTTCCATCCGTAAAATGGTGTACATTTCCTGTATTGACTCCGTTTTCATTTAGAAACCTGCCGATCAGCCTACCTACATCATCAACTCCGTATTCACTAATAAAAAATACCGGTAAACCGATCCTCCCCAGCGAAACTGCGCTGTTCAGCATCGACCCCCCGGCTTTGGCAGCCTGCGGCTGACCATTCTTGAAAATAATATCAAAAACCGTCTCACCTGTAGCATATATTTTTCTCATTGCAGGTAATTTTAATGCCTTATATTTGTTTTGCTAAAATAGATAATTTTAAGTTTATGAAGGCGATGGTGCTCACAGGGATCAGGCAAATGGAAATGAGAAACGTTCCAGAAGCTGTGATAATGAATCCACTGGATGTCAGGATCAGAATGTCGGCTGTCGGTATATGTGGTTCTGATATTCACTATTATACAAGAGGTAACATTGGTTCTCAGAAGGTCACATATCCGTTTACCGTTGGTCATGAAGGAGCCGGGGTGGTTATTGAAACAGGTGCCGGTGTTAAGAATGTCAAACAAGGCGACTCAGTCGCAATTGAACCTGCCATTTCGTGCAATGAATGTGACCAGTGCAGGGCTGGCAGGCACAACACCTGCCGTAAGCTAAAGTTTCTGGGATGTCCCGGACAGGCTGAAGGATGTCTTTCAGAATATATAATAATCCCTGAACAGTGTTGTTTTAAAATTCCCGGAAAGTTATCATATGACCATGGTTCAATATCCGAGCCTCTGGCCATTGGAATTTATTCAGTGAAAAGATCGGGTAATATAAAAGGATTGAAAGCGGGCGTTATGGGTTTTGGTCCTATCGGGATGAGTGTCCACCTTGCAGCCCGGGACCAGGGTGCCGGTGATATTTATGTCACAGACAAGATAGATGAGCGTTTGTCAATCGCCATGAATGAGGGTGCGGCTTACACCGGTAATCCCATGAAGGAAAACATTGTTGAGACCATAAGAGATAAAGAGCCCTTCGGCCTTGATGTCGTTTTTGAATGCTGTGGTCAGCAGGAAGCTCTCGACCAGGCAATTGACATTCTGAAACCGGGAGGAAAGCTTATGGTAGTTGGTATACCCGAATTTGACTTCTGGTCAGTGAATGTTGAAAAGACACGGCGCAGGGAGATTTCCATCCTTTTTGTCCGCAGGCAGGAGAACTGCACCGGAACTGCGCTTAAAATGATGAACAACGGCAGACTGGATGTCAGCAGAATGGTGACGCACCGCTTCCCGTTCGGACAGACAAAGGATGCTTTTGATCTGGTAGCAGATTATAAGGATGGTGTAATGAAGGCAATGATCTATTTTTAGTTCAACCCGCAAACTACTTCATATCTGCGAGCAGTTTCCTGTACCTCATAAGAGCCTCAATATAATAGTAATCAGCGTAGGTTAGCGGTACATCCACCTCGCTTTTACCGGGTATTGATCCGACGCTGTGCATAAGAATAAAGTTCCCGTTCCCGCCCAGCCCGGCACGGTATGCAGGTGATGAAAGTGCACGAAGCTGCTTTTCAGCAACCTGCAGATATTTTGCACCATCAGCGCCTGTATAGCCGCTCAGCTCAATAAGTGCTGATGCCATTACTGAACCTGCCGATGCATCTCTCTTTGCGTCGGGAATCTCAGGTGCATTGAAATCCCAGTAAGGTATCATATCATCCGGCATGTTGGGATGGCTGATCATAAAGTCGGCAATATGAACTGCCTGGTCGAGGTATCGCTTCAGACCTGTCTCACGATACATTACAACATAACCATATAATCCCCAGCTCTGGCCGCGTGACCATGCTGACTCATCAGCAGCACCCTGGTGGGTCTGCCTGACTTCAACTTTTCCTGTGAGAGTGTCGTAGGAGACCACGTGGTATGAGCTGTAGTCAGGTCGAAAATGATTCTTAATTGTTGTATCTGAATGAGTCACACAGATTTTATAAAAAGATGAGTCTCCCGACTCGCGGAATGCCCACATCAGGAATTCCAGATTCATCATGTTGTCGATTATCACAGGACATTGCCATCCTCTTCTGCTGTTCCATGACTGAATGCAGCCAATATTTGGTCTGAAGCGGGTTGACAGTGATCTGGCTCCGGTCAGCAAAATATCCCTGTATGCTGTTTCACCTGTCAGCCGCAGTCCGTTGCCAAAACTGCAGTAGAGCATAAATCCCAGGTCGTGTGTTCCCCTGTTGTTCTTTTCCTTTTCAATCCTGGCAGTCATTATCCTGGCATTATCCATGATTTTATTGTCACCCGAGTATTCATAAAGATACCAGAGACTTCCCGGGAAGAATCCACTGGTCCACCATCCCGATCTTGCTGTCACCAGGATTCCTGAAGTATCAATTGTCCGCGGTAACTGGTCAGGTTTTTCTTTCATGACATCAGCCATCAGGTTGTATTGTTTTACTGCAAAACCGAGAGATTCATCTATCACTTTTTCCAGAGGTTTTTCCCCTGTACACGACGTAATAAACAGGTAAAGAGCGATCAGATACGGAACAATCTTTTTCATAAAATCAGGTAATTTTGGTTCAATGCAAATTTAAGTGTTTCTTATACATGACCTTATAAAAAAGCGAGTGATTCTTCATCCGGGAGCTTGAAATCTTAATAATCTTTTTTATCTTGTGTACATCATTTTGAACAAATCTATCTACTGCGAACATTAATTAACCTAAATCTTAAATATTTATGAGAAAAATTGCAATGTCACTTGCATTTCTGCTGCTGGCAGGATTGCAATACCTGGTAGCTCAAAAAACCGTCACCGGGAAGGTTACAAGTTCAACCGATAATAATCCAATTCCCGGGGTTTCCATTCTGATAAGGGGAACAACCTCCGGTACTTTAACGGATGCTGACGGTATGTATTCTGTTCCTGTACCAAATAATCAGGCTGTTCTTCAGTACTCATTCATTGGCTTTACAACCCAGGAGATTGTAGTCGGAGACAGGACAGTGATCGATGTTGTCATGACCGAAAGTCTTACCCGGATAGATGAAGTTGTGGTAACTGCTCTCGGGATTAAGAGGCAGACCAAAGCTTTAAGTTATTCCGCTGCAGAGATCAAGGGTGATGACGTCCAGAAAGTACCTGAGCTGAACCTTATGAATACCCTGCAGGGTAAAATTGCCGGTGTTGATATTAACATCAGCGGTACCGGTGCTGCCGGATCATCAAGAGTGACTATCAGGGGCAATACTTCAATAAGCCGCGACAATAATCCTCTTTATGTCGTTGACGGTGTTCCGATCACCAGGGCGTCATCAAGCTATGGAGGCAGGGACCTTGGCGATGCACTTACAACACTTAATCCAAACGATATTGAGACAATGAGTATCCTGAAAGGTGCTGCGGCAACTGCGCTTTACGGTTCCAGAGCATCGAACGGTGTAATTCTTATCACCACCAAGAGCGGAACGAGCCAGCGGGGACTTGGTATTTCCTATAACGGATCCTTCGGATTTGAGAACTATGTTGATCCTTTCAGAAACCGCCAGAAATTATACGGGAACTCAGGTACCAATGGCGACAACAGCGACACATACCAGACTACATGGAACCAGGAGGTTCACCGTAACTGGGGTCCAAAGTATGATGGCAGGGATCTGGGTATCTTCTTTAACGATAATCCGGATATCCCGCTTAAATATGCCTACATTGAAGATCACTGGGACGCATTCATGCGTACCGGGTCAACCTTCACAAACGATATATCATTTTCAGGAGGCAGCCAGAGTCAGAGATTCCGTGTTTCATTTTCTGATATGCGCTATACCTCCCCTGTTCCGAACTCAAACATGGACCGTCAGACAGTAAACCTTTCAATGAACAGTAAATTCGGTAAAAGGATAACTCTTGAAGCCAGGGCAAACTACTCGACATCGGACAGTAAAAACAGGCCGAATCCTCAGCGTTATGTCCAGATGCTGTCAATCATTCCAACATCGTGGGACATAAACTGGCTGAAAGGCGACACTGACAAGTGGGGCGCCAAGCCCGATGGATGGATGCTTCCTTTCAGCACCAATGATTATTATCAGAATCCATACTGGTCGGCATACCAGGATTCACAGAACGACACCAGGGAACGGGTTACGGCCAATGCCAACCTGAGATTTGATATAACCAGCTGGTTATATATCATGGGAAGACTAGGCACAGAAACAAGCACCCTTAAAGTAACAAACATTGATGCTTACGGATTTCTCCGTGGTAATGTTGCCGGTACAGGTGCTGTTGCTGAATATACAACAATTGAAAAGCAGGTGAATGCTGAGTACTCGCTCAACATCAATAAAGGATTTGGCGATTTCAATATAGTTGCGATGTTCGGGGGAAGTGCAACAAGAAGTCATTATAACCGTGACGGAATAAGAGGTGACCAGCTTCTCATCCCATTCTACCATGTAATCACAAATGCGGGTCAGCTGTATACCGATGTTGGTGACAGCCATTCAGGAATTAACTCTCTTTACGGAAGTGCTGAAGCCTCATATAAAGATCTCGTTTACCTTACCGTCACCGGCAGAAATGACTGGTTTTCGACTCTTGCACCCGCAAATAACAGCATTTTCTATCCGAGTGTAGGGTTGAGCTACCTTCTGCACAACCAGATCACTCTTCCCGACTGGTGGTCATTTGCCAAGTTCCGGGCATCATATGCCGAGGTCGGAGGCGGATCGAGCGCTTATGCGACAAAAATCGGCTACAGCTTTGATGCCACAGGGTATATGAGCACACCTCTGGTCAGCCTTCCCAATAGTATTGCCAACCCCAACCTCCTGCCCTATGAAACGCGCGAGTATGAATTTGGTTTTGACTTCCGTTTCTTCCAGAACCGCATCGGAGTTGACTATGCATATTATGATAAGAAAACCACAAATGACATAGTCGGTGTAACACTGCCGCGGTCATCAGGTTACACAAGCGCAACAGTCAACCTTGGAGCTATCGGCAATAAAGGTCATGAACTGATGTTAACACTTGTCCCGGTCAGTGGTAAAATAAATCTTGAAATGAATCTTGCATATTCATATAACATGGGTGAAATACTCGATCTCGGAGGTGTTTCTGAAGTTGGTGCCGGAAGTGTCGGTATAGGTGGCGGAATTGATGTTAAACAGATTGTTGGTGAACGTCCCTATGCAATCTACGGATATACCCAGAAGAAGGTCGACGGGAAGCCGGTATGGGAAAGATGGACATTCAACTATGCCGGACAGGCACATCAGTCATGGCGGCCTGCCCGCGATCCGCAGAAAACACTTCTGGGTTATGGTACTCATCCCAATTCCGCTAGCCTGACAACGACCCTGCGATGGAAAGGACTTTCACTCTCAGCAGTTATCGATGGCAAATGGGGAGCCACTGTTGCTTTTGAAGCCGAACAGGAGATGGTTGAAAGAGGCCAGAGCACATCAACACTTCCTGGCAGAGAGGGCAGCTTATTCATCCAGGGAGTATATAATACCGGCACTGCTACCGAACCAGTCTGGACGGATGTTGCCAGCGCTACAGGCTATACGATTAATGCAAACCCTTCGGCCAATCTGCCGAATCCTGTGGTCGTTGCCGGAAATGAAATTCCGTATCATGTGAAGCATTTTGAAAACTATTACCGAGAAGGATTTACAAAACGCGTCTCTGAAATGGTTGTTTTTAATGCGGATTATGCCAAGTTCCGCCAGCTGACATTGGGTTACTCAGTACCCAAGAGCCTGTACCAGAGTTTGCCGGTACAAAATATTAATGTGTCGCTGGTCGGACGTAACCTGTTCGACATTATAAACCATCTTCCCAACGGAGATCCGGGTACAGGAGGAGCAACCGGTATAAATTACCGCGCTCTGCCATCAGCCCGCTCATTTACATTGAATCTAAGTGTTAATTTCTAATAAGACTTCCCATGAAAAATAAAATATTCCTGAAAATAATGTTTGCCGCTCTGATCCTTTTTGGCGGCTTTGCATGCGATACAGATAATCTGATGGAGCTTGATGATCCCAAATACATGCTCACACCTGATAACGCTGATATGTCAATGTTGTTTACCAATATCCTTATTAACCATGGCCGGGGCTCAACAGGCGGCAATCCGGTCAGGCTCGAAGGCGGATATTGCAAGTATTATGCCACCTATTCAAATCTCATGCTCTTTGGAGGTCTGTATCAGTTTGATCAGGGGCTGAACGACAGCCCGTGGGGTGTCTATTCAGGAGCGCTTAAGATGGCTATAGCCCTTGAGGATTTTCTTGTCAAAAAGGAAGATCCAAACATGGTAAATAACCTGGCAATGACACGTATCATGAAGGTCGCAATAATTCAGAGGCTGACAGATTTTTATGGTGATATACCCGTTTCTGAAGCAGGTCTGGCATATATAAGCAGCAACATGAAACCCAAATATGACAGGCAGGCTGATATATATCAGTATATGCTCGAAACCCTTGATGCAGAAACACAGGCTATCAGCACTGATCCGGCTGTTCTTTCATTAACCTGGAAAGGAAATGCCGATGCCAAGAAAGCACGGGATATTGTCTATAACGGAAATATGGACAAGTGGAAGAAGTATGGCTTTTCCCTTATGCTCCGTATCGCGATGAGAGCTTCCGGTGCAGACGCGGTAATGGCTAAAACCTATGCAGAGAAAGCTATCGCCGGAGGGGTTATTACCAGCAATGCGGATAACTGGACTCTTCAGACCAAGGACGGAATGAACAGTGAGAAAAGTCCTTATAGTTCATTTTTTGAAGGTTCACCGTCAGGTGATCCTGAAAGATATTTAAAGATGGGAGAGTATTTTGTGAATTTTCTGAAAACCAAGACAGATCCCCGTCGTAAAGTTATTTTCGGGGGACGCCTTAATAATACCATTACCGCAGTGACTGCATCCAACATGCAGACTTACTGGAGAGACGTTACAAAATGGGACTGGGACCTCACCCAGGCAACAGGAATGGTCCATGGTACTAATGCAAATCCGGCTCCTTCCCTTGCTGCCTACCACTGGACATATACAAGTCCTAATCCGTTCCTTTTCACAATGGATCAGCCCCTTGTCATTCTGACAGCCGCAGAAATGCACTACCTTATTGCAGAGGCTGCCATAAACAACTGGACGACAGGAACAACTGCAGATGCAGCTTATGCAGCAGCAATTACCGCGAGTATGGAGCAGATGAGCTCCTATGGTGGTCTGCTTCCAACCCAGAAAATCGATGCTGCTGAGATTACTGATTATATAACTGCAAATCCGCTCGGCACAGGCGCGGCAGCCAGACAAAGACTTGCTGAAGAAATGTGGGTATCGATGTATATGAATCCTACTGAAGCGTGGTTTAATGTAAGGAGGATGGATCTTGATCTTCCTTCAAATTCGGCAAGTGCCGAGATGCCTGTCAGATATGCCTATGTTGAGAATGAATGGTCAAACAACCTCGAGAATCTTAACGCTGCTTTTACAGCACTTGGATGGTCAACAACAATGACCAGAGAGACGGAAATATCACAAAGAGTCTGGTGGGACGTTAATTAGTTGCAGATACCGGTTACCGTCCCGATAGCTCCCTATAACTATCGGGACGGGAGCCGGTTAATGGTTGTGCGCTGCTAATAGTCCTGTGACCTGTAACTATCAACAATGGATAAACAGGGCTTAATTAAGATTAATTGTAATCAGATTAAGGAATAATATTATTTTTTGTTTTCATAATAAATAATGAAGGAATATGAATAAGAAAACAATTTTACTGTTAACTTTTCTCCTGGGGAGTGTCACAATGTATGCGCAGAATGTCGGTTCTTCTCCCGAATACATAAAGGCGCTGACAGCCGACTGGAAAGGTGAGCGACTTCCTGACGGAAGACCAAAAGTATCGGATGCGATCCTTGAAAGGTTGAAAAACATTTCAATTGAAGAAGCCTGGGGTGTTTTACGTAACAGGGGATATCAAAACCAGTACGAAAGTGACTGGCAGATAATTCACCCCGATGAACCCATGACAGGCCGTGTCGTTACTGCACAATACATGCCACTGAGACCTGACCTTGAAAAGTATATAAAAGCACAGGGCAAGTCAGAAGGACGTGCACAGCAGGGCGGGACAAATTCGTGGCCGATAGACGTCCTGGTCGATGGTGATGTTTATGTTGCCGACAGCTATGGCAAGATAATCGATGGAACCCTGATCGGAGATAACCTGGGAAATTCAATTTATGCAAAATCGAAACGAGGGGTAATATTCTATGGTTCGGTAAGAGACCAGGAAGGATTAAGCGAAATAAAAGGATTCAATGGCTGGATTAAGGGTCAGGATCCGTCGTTCATTCAGCAGATGAGCCTTGTATCCATCAACGTTCCCATTCGCGTCGGAAGAGCTGTCGTCCTGCCTGGAGATGTTGTGCTGGCAAAAAAATACGGGGTTATCTTTATCCCGGCTCACCTTGTTGAGGACCTGGTTATTACATCGGAAGTAACAGCATTGCGTGATGAGTTCGGACATCAGCGGCTGCGTGAAGGCAAATATAAACCCGGACAGATAGACAGCCAATGGAGCGAAGAGATCAGGAAGGATTTTATGAACTGGCTTAACAATTATCCCGGGAAACTGCCAATGACAAAGCAGGAACTCGATAACTACTTCAAGGAGAGGAACTGGTAGGAATACCGGCAACCGGCGACCGGCGACCGATACTTATCGGGACGGCAGCCGGCAGCGTGCACAAGGTGGTTTGTATCAAATTTTAAAGTAACGGATAAAACATGTCAAATGAAAAGTACAATACAAAAAATCAGAGAACAGAACAGGCGGATGGAGAAAGAAGAAGCGGCAGCTGTGCAGGCCGAGATCGATAATCCTGCAACAACCGGCAGCAGGAGAAGCTTTCTCAAAAAGACAGCCCTGGGAGGTATTGCTCTGGGAGGTCTGATGTCAGTCAGGATTGAAGACGCAGTAGCACAGGCAACTCAGAAGGTGAGCAGGGCTTCGAGTCCTTCAGAACTTAAGATCACCGATATGCGTTATGCCACCATAATGAACAAGCATATAATAAGGATTGATACCAACCAGGGTATCTATGGCCTTGGAGAGGTGAGAGATGGGGCAGATGTAAGGTATGCTCTCTTCCTGAAAAGCAGGATAATCGGGCTTAATCCATGTAATGTCGAGATGATCTTCAAGATAATCAGGCAGTACGGATACCATGGCCGCCAGGGAGGGGGTGTATGTGCAGTTGAGATGGCATTATGGGACCTTACAGGGAAAGCATACAATGTTCCGGCATGGCAGCTGCTCGGAGGAAGGTACCGCGATAAGGTAAGGCTTTATGCAGACACACCGGGGGCAGACGATCCGGTTAAATTTGCCGAGGTGATGAAAAGAAGAGTCGAGGTGCAGGGTTTTACATGGCTTAAGATGGATCTCGGCATTCATGTGGTTGCAAAAATGCCCGATGCTCTGGTAAATTCAAAATTCTGGGATGGTGCCACAGGACAATATGACCTGAGAACATACATGGGCTATGGTAATACGCTTCATCCTTTTACACAGGTGCAGATAACTGAAAAAGGCTTGGCAGGTCTTGCCGAGTATGTCGAAAAAGTAAGGAATGGCGTAGGCTATGAAATCCCTCTCTGTGCAGACCACTTTGGTCATTTTGACCTGAACAACTCGATACGTTTCGGAAAGGTCATGGAGAAATACAGGCTTGCCTGGCTGGAGGATATGGTTCCGTGGTTCGATGTTGTAAACAACAAGAAATTATCCGATGCTCTTGAAACACCGATACTTACCGGTGAGGACATTTATTGTCTGCGCGATGGTTTCAAGCCTCTTATCGATGCAAGAGCTGTCGATATAATACATCCTGACCTGGGTACATCCGGAGGCTTGCTCGAAACCAAAAGGATCGGCGATTATGCCGAAGAGAACCAGATTGCAATGGCAATGCACATGGCAGGATCTCCTGTCTGTTTTATGGCAAATGTACACTGTGCCGCAGCGACACAGAACTTCCTCGCTCTTGAACATCATAGTCCTGATTTACCCTATTATACCAGTCTGGTAAGGATGACCGGCTCAAGACCAATAGTGGAGAATGGATTTGCGATTGTTCCGCTCGATTCACCCGGGCTTGGGATAGAGCTGAATGAAGAAGAGTGTAAAAAACGTCTCGGCAAGGATTCAGGCTGGTTTGAACCAACACCCGAATGGGATCAGAAGCGTTCCCACGACAGGTTGTGGAGTTAATATGTGAACTCTTTTTTGTCCCGAAGCTACTGTTAAAAAAATAACAGTAGCTTTTTAACTTAACAATATGCTACCATGAAGAAGACCATTGCATTACTGACTGTTCTTGCAATATCTGCATGTTCAGTCATCGTCGGTCAGATACCGCTTCAGCTGAAACCCGAACAGAAGCTTGCTCAGCTTAAAAAAGCAGTAACGGATAACCTTGAGAACAATATCCTCTCATACTGGTCATCAAAGATGCCTGACGAGGTGAATGGGGGATTTTATGGCCGGATTGACAGAAATAATCAGGTAATACCTGATGCAGAAAAGGGCGGAATACTGAATGCCAGGATACTCTGGACATATTCAGCTGCCTACCGGGTCACTAAAAATCCTGAATACCTGCGTCTTGCAACACGTGCCAGGGATTATATCCTTACCCACTTTATCGACAGGGAATCTGGTGGAGTTTTCATGATACTTAATGCTAAAGGAGAACCAGCAGATACAAGAAAGCATACCTATACCCAGGCATTTTTTATTTATGGCCTGTCTGAATATGCAAGGGCTACCGGTGACAGGGAGGCTCTGAAAGCCGCCAGGGATATTTTCAGGCTTTTCGAGAAAAACGTTCTTGACAAAGAGTCCAACGGGTATTTTGAGGTCTTCACCCGCGACTGGCAGCGATCCCGCGACAGGCTCATCGGAGAAAAATCAGCTGCTGACGAAAAGACTATGAACACCTCCCTTCATGTTATGGAAGCCTATGCTAACCTTTATCGTGTCTGGCCCGGTAAACGCATGGCTGAAAGATTGAGAAATATGGTAAATATCTTCCTCGATCATATAATTGATAAGAACAGATTTCACCTTATATGCTTCCTCGATAAAAACTGGAACAGTACTTCAGAAATAGACTCCTATGGTCATGATATTGAGTCATCATGGCTGCTTTATGAAGCGGCTCTGTTGCTTAAAGATCCTGCTCTCGTTAACAGAGTTAAAGAGGTAAGCATAAAAATCGCTGATGCGGCATCGGAAGGACTTATGCCGGACGGAGGTATGCTCACCGAAAAAGACAGGGCCACCGGTCGTACAAGGACTACAAGGAGCTGGTGGGAGCAGGCTGAGACAGTCGTAGGTTATATCAATGCATATGAGCTGACCGGTAATGAAATCTATCTCAACAGGGCAATCAGTGCATGGAACTTCATCGACAGGTATTTTGTCGACAAAGTCAATGGGAGCTGGTTCACTTCATTATCGCCCGAGGGTGTCGGAGGTGGAGATAAAGCCGGAAACTGGATCTGTCCTTACCACAGTGGCCGGATGTGTCTGGAGATAATTGAGAGAGTGTCTGAAAAATAAAAATCTATCTGACAACCCTGCCTGAAGCATCACCTTTCATCAGCTGCTCCACCTCGGCAACTGTGACAAGGTTGAAATCGCCGTGTATCGTGTGTTTAAGGCACGAAGCAGCCACGGCAAAGTTCAGCGCTTTCTGATCATCAGCCGGCCAGGTAATGAGGCCATATATTAATCCCCCCATAAATGCATCGCCGCCACCTACCCTGTCGACAATATGTGTGATCTGATATACCGGTGCTTCAAACAGCTTTTTCCCGTCATAGAGAACCCCTGACCATGTATTATTATCAGCATTGATTGATCCGCGAAGCGTTATAATCACCTTCCCGGATGCCGGAAACATCTTCATTAATTTCACACACACAGTTTCATATTTTGCACCGGCAACCTTGCCTGCGGAGACATCCGTCCCTTCCGGCTCAATATTGAAAACTTTTTCAGCATCTTCCTCATTGCCCAGAATTATATCACATCCCTGAATCAGATCCGGCATCACCTCGGAGGCGCTCTTCCCCCATTTCCAGAGGTTCTTTCTGAAATTCAGGTCGCAGGATACCGTAATACCTTTGTGCTTTGCAGCGTTAATTGCTTCCTGGCAGACAGTAGCTGCACCTTTCGATATAGCCGGTGTAATCCCAGTCCAGTGAAACCATGTTGCATCCTTAAAAACACTTTCCCAGTTTATCATACCTGGCTCAATATCGGCTATTGCTGAATGAGCCCGGTCGTAAATCACCTTGCTGGGTCTCGAAACTGATCCGGTCTCAAGAAAATATATGCCTAATCTGTCACCTCCGGAGATGATGTGATTTGTTCCTATGCCATATCTCTTCAGTTCCATCAGAACAGACTGGCCAATGTCGTTTTTTGGCAGGCGTGTCACATATTCAACCGGGAGTCCAAAGTTTGCAACAGATACTGCAACATTTGCCTCACCACCTCCAAATGATGCACGGAAGGAAGATGCCTGCGAAAAACGCTGGTGCTCCGGAGTTGCCAGCCGGAGCATTATCTCACCGAATGTTACGATTTTCTGATCCATGTTTATGCCGTTATTAAGTTTTGTTTACTTTTACCTTTTCCTTTATCGGTCTTCCCCTCCACCAGTTTGCCAGTACAGAACCTGTTATGTTCATCAGGGGTCCGAATATTGCGGGAGCAAGGCCGACTGTAGCAACCTTGCCCATTTGCATTGCAAGTCCCGAAGCAAGCCCGCCATTCTGCATTCCTACCTCAAAGGCGATAGTGCGTCTGTCTCTCTCAGGCAGACCCAGCAGCCACGACAGGGAATATCCTAAAGAATAGCCTGTAAGATTATGCAATAAGCTTGTTATGATAAGAAGGCCGCCCACTTTCAGAAGACTGTCCCTTCCCGAAGCAGTAATTATTGTTACAATGACTGCAATCCCTACCATTGAAATGAGGGACAATATTTTTTCCATATAATTCTTCTCGCTCCTGAGGAATCTTGATAACAATATTGCTCCAACCATCGGAAGCAGATAAAACCAGCCTGCTGATTTGAGAAACTGTAAAATAAATCCTCCAAAATCTGCATTCTTTGATTTTGCAAATACTACGGTAGTCAGGAGAATAATTATAATATATGTTATAAGCTGTATTATTTTTGACTTCCTGCCAGCATCTTTTTTGGCAAAAAGATTGAACATAAAGCCGGCAACTATCGGAAGGATTATCATATTCAGTATATCGAGCATCATGTTCCAGAAATTAACTTCAATGAATTGACCACCAAGCCATTTCATCAATGTTGGTGTGACGAAAGGCGACAGCAAAGTAGAGATCGCTCCTACTGTTACAGCCAGAGCCAGGTTTGCGCGTGCAAGGAACGACATCACATTGGAAGCAAGTCCGCTAGGTACACAACCGATTAGAATAATCCCGGCTGCAATCTCGGAAGGAAATGAAAAGATATGTGCAATGGTGAAGCCAACCAGCGGCATAATAATGTAGTGTGAGATGACACCAATTATTACTCCCTTCGGCATTCTGATTATTCCGGTAAAGTCGGCAACGCTCATCTGTGAGCCCATACCGAACATAATAATCTGCAATAACGGAACAATCAGGCTCTTTAACTGAAAGTCACCGATATTCGTAAAGTATTGCGGATAAAACATCGAGGCAGTTACTGCGGTGAATATCCACATAGTATATGAAAATCCCTTAAGCTTTTCGTATCCTCTCACACCTGTTGCCAGTGCTATAAATCCTGCAATCAGGAAAATACCGGTTAATGAAATGTTCC
>JADDYF010000066.1 GCA_015712185.1 Bacteroidales bacterium | reverse complement strand
ATTATAATGATAATACAAAAAGCTATATAATTCGTCCAACCTTGTTTTTGCACGGTTAAGGTTTTACTATGAGATATCAGGAATTATCAAATTTAAATATAATCACCGCGTTCTGCAAATCATGTGTCAAAACCCTGTATCTTTATTAAATTAGCACTGTTTATTACAGAAATACGATCTCGATGGTTTCCAAAAGATCTTCTCTGCTGCTGGCTATCATTTTCCTGGTCAGTTATCCATTATTCTGTCAGAAAATATTCAGAGAGGGCTATATAATAAAGAATAATGGGGATATCCTGAACGGGTTGATTGAATTTAAATCTAAACAGGATATACCGTCTGCCTGTACTTTTAAACGTTTCGACATTGCGGTTGAAATAGCTTATTATCCTGGTGAAATCAAAGAATTCGGTTATGTAAACGGGAACAGATATATATCAAAAAAGCTGGCCGGCAAGGATAATTTCATTGAAGTAATGGTTTCAGGAAAAATCAACCTGTACCGTAAAGGATCAAGATATTTCCTTGAGAAAAGTCCCGCCGATATGGTCGAATTAACAGAAGGATCAATTGTGTATTCAGCTGATGGTGAGCAGAACAAGTTTTCCGGATTGACCTCCTTCCTCGAATATGTCACCGAAGGGAAAGCAGTAAAAATAAAGGAAAAACTAAATCCCAAAAAGGATCTGTTGCCGTTAATCACTGGGTATAATAAAAATTCAGGGACTCCTTATATAGTTTACAACCATGAGTTTTCACAAAAAACTTTGATCAGCGAATCTTTCAGATCAGGAGGAAGCCGGAACAGCTTCGGGATCTATTCAGGGATAAATATGTACTCACTGCAAATAAAGCCGGAATCAGATTTTTTTATTCCTGATCCGGATCCTGAGATTTCATCAATAGCCGGATTAACCTATGAGAGAATCATCTCAAGGATGAATGATAAGCTGTCAGTGAGAACTGACCTCATGTTCCTGAAACAGAATTTCTATTCCTACAGGGAGTATTCAATTCAAACCCAGATTCTGAGAGATGATGCATTTTTCGATTTCACAGGTATCAAGATTCCGGTAATGTTACAATATTCCTTTCCTTCAGGCAGAATTATCCCATACCTGAACATAGGTGCTTCCTATATGCTGCTTATCCGGAAGAATTATCTTCACATCAGGGAAACTGAAACCTACAATCACGATATCTATACCAGCGAGGACAGTGATATGACCTTTCATTTTGGTGAGCCAGCTGTAGTGGTCGGTACAGGGGTAAAAATCAGGATAACCGGTAACCTGAAGCTCAACATCCAGGGAAGGTTTGAAATGGGTAAGGGATTGTTCAATTCAGCCACAGCACTCTTTAACTATAGCCAGTTTTCAATTCAACCGACCTTTATGGTCGGGATTGCCTACTAACGCAGAAACAATTTATTCTGAAGTTCCTGTTGCCCGGTTCCCGGTCGTTGGCGCTTGGTCAGTACAAACAGGATCTCAGCGCAGAACTATATCTCTGATCATCTCCTTCCCGGCTTTTTCGTTGAGCTTTGCTCTAAGCGCTTCCCTGAGCATGAGCAACTCATTACGGACCACAGAAGAGCTCAGATGGACATATAAAACATGATCCTTTATATAGATCTTTGAAGTGCGTGATGCAATGGCTTTTCCCACTATCTCCTCCCAGGAATTGATTAATCCGATCTCACTGAGCTTGCCTTCAAGATTCATCTCCCTGAGATAATCTTTCATCGCCTCTGCCAGCGATATAGTCTTACTGCGTCTCATCTATCTTTTATTCAACCTTTTCAACCTTTTCAACCTGTTCAACCTGTTCACCCCTTCACCCCTTCACCTCTTCACCTCTTCCCTTCATACCTCTTCAACCCTGTTTTCAGTGATCCTGAAAAGCTTATATTCAGTTTTGTGCGAAACAAGGATCTCGTGCAGACGGCTCTGATGAGTATCCGTGATAAATATCTGCCCGAACCTGTGATTTCCGACAAGCCTTATTATCTGTTCAACCCGTTCAGCATCAAATTTATCAAAGATATCATCAAGCAGAAGTATAGGTGCAACACCGGCTTTCCGTTTTATGTAGTCAAACTTTGCCAGCTTGAGCGCAACCAGGTACGATTTCTGCTGACCCTGCGAACCGAGCAACTTAACCGGGAAATCGTCCATTTCAAGGATCAGATCATCCTTATGGATACCTACCGTCGTATATTCCAGGAAACGATCCTTAACAACTGAATTCAGCAGTGCCTCGGCAAAATTTCCTTCCGAAAGGTGGGACCTGTATGAGAGATTTACCTTCTCTTTACCCGATGAGATCATGTTGTAGTATTCCTGAAAGACAGGGATGAGTTCATTCACCAGTACCTCCCTTTCGCTGAAGACATGGCTTCCATATTTGACAAGCTGAGAATCCCAGATCGAAAGGACCTCGCTGTCAAATGTACCTGAGGTCCTGAAATCCTTAAGGAGCCTGTTCCGCTGCTGTAAGGCTTTGCTGTATTTAAGCACTGAATCGAGATAACCTGCATCATACTGGCTGATTATCTTATTGAGAAATCTCCGGCGTTCTTCACTGCCCTCTGTTATTATGGCACTATCAGCAGGAGATATCATCACAACCGGATATCTCCCGACATGGTCCGACAACCGCTGGTATTCCTTGCCGTTTTTCTTTAATACTTTCTGTTTCTGCCTGTGAAATGCACAGTTAATAACATCCTCTTCACCATCTCTGACAAGAGAACCCTGGATAATAAAATAATCCTCACCATGCCTGATGCTTATACTGTCGATGTTATTGAAAAAGCTTTTGGTAAGTGAGATATAGTGAACAGCATCGAGGATATTAGTCTTCCCGACCCCGTTATTGCCAACGATGCAGTTTATTTTGGGTGAAAACTCCAGGTCTGACTGTTCGTAGTTTTTGAAGTTTGTGAGGTGTAGAGTCTTTAGATACATCATGTTACTTAAAAAACGGTGCAAAGGTACAGAGGTGTAATGGTACAAAGGTAAGAAAAGTAAACCTAACAGAATTAAATGTGGTTCTGATTGAAAACAAGGACTTTAAATTGTTCTCTGATTGTTGATTACCAGGCAACTGGAGACTTATAACCTGAAACGTGAAACCTGAAACCTGAAATCCGGATTAATTAATTGTTTTATAATAACCTGAAAAAAATTACTTTTGCGGTGGAATTTTAAGCAACACTATATAACTGATATGGCAAAGAAAACGAAGGATGCTAATCCTCAACCCCTGAAGAATGTTGAACAGACGCTGACAAAAACAGAACAGTTCCTTGAAGAAAATTATAAGCCTCTGCTGACAGTATTGGGAGTGATTGTTGTGCTGGTGGCTATATTCTGGCTTGGAAGGATATACCTGAACAAAAGGAATCAGGAAGCACAGTCGCAGATGTACCAGGCTGAAAGGTACCTTGAGATTGATTCGCTGAACCTGGCATTATATGGCGACGGTAATTACCTGGGGTTTATTGATATTTCTGATGAATATAAGTTCACCCGGGCAGGCAATCTGGCACGTTACAGCGCAGGTGTCTGTTTTCTCAATCTCGGTCAGTACCAGGAAGCCATCGATTATCTTGAGAAATATTCAAAAAAGGATAAGGTCCTGGGCTCTCTGGCAATTGGAGCCATCGGTGATGCTTATATCGAACTTGACGACCTCGACAAAGGTGTTGCGAAATATATTGAAGCGGCTGAATTTGCCAATAACTCATTCAACACCCCATTATATCTCTTGAAAGCCGGAGAGATATATGAGCTGAAAGGTGAATACGAAGAGGCTCTTAAACTATATCAAAGGATTCAGAAAGAGTATCCCGAAAGCACAGAAGGCTCATCGATAGAAAAGTATATTGAGAGGATTAAAGTTCTGATGAATAATTAAGCATTCAGAATATTATATTCATAAAAAAAACCTCTGGAACAGCCATCTGCTGACAGGTTCGGATTAATATTTGTTAAATGGGCACCAGAAATTTATCAGCATATCATGAGGGGAGCATCCCGGATGCAGGGGAGATGAGATTTGGCATCGTAGTGGCTGACTGGAATCCAGAAGTGACATCTGCCCTGCTCAACGGGGCACTTAGAACTCTCAGAAAACACGGAACAAGGAAAGAGAATATCATTGTCAGACATGTTCCCGGAAGCTTCGAGCTTACCCTGGGGGCGCAGTTACTTGCAGAATATGAAGATCCTGATGCTGTTATCTGTCTGGGTTGTATCATCCAGGGTGAGACTCCACATTTTACATATATCTGCCAGGGAGTGACATACGGAATTACCCAGCTCAACCTCGATTATAATATCCCGTTTATTTTTGGCGTCCTTACAACGCACACTATCCAGCAGGCACTTAACAGGGCCGGTGGAAAGCACGGAAATAAGGGTGATGAAGCTGCTGTCACGGCAATCAAAATGGCAGCTCTTCAAAAAAGCATGGAAGAATAACGAATCTGCTGTTCCTGCCTACCTCATGCATAGTATATTGTAGGGGCACCATGCGCACTTGTTCCATCTGTCGGTTGTCATAACAAATGGTTCATCGCTGCTGAAAATTGTATTGACAGTTTCCGATAAACCCTCCATGAACTCCTGCCTCACACTGATGTAATCTTCCACAATGAACTCATTATTCCTTGATGCTTTGACCCTGAGCATATCATCAGCCCCGTCTGCCGGGAGCTTTTTTATTTTATAAATTGAAGGACGAACTGTCTTACCTGGATTTCCTGCAAGATATGCCTCGCAGTAAAGCAAAGTCTGGAGCCATCCATCCGGGTCCTTCTTCCTGTCATCGTCAAACAAAAGACTCACAGAACTGATGCTGTCAGAAACAGTACCGGTTTTATAGTCAACAATCCTGATCACACCATCCTTCATATCCACCCTGTCGATCCTGCCTCCCACAGATATCTCTTTTACTTTTTGGTAAGGCATTTTTAAAGCCATCCTGAAAGAGCAAAATTTTTCGACCTCAAGGATCGTTAACGGAGCATATGATCTGTCAATATTCAGGATCCTTTTCAGGTAGGCCATTAATACCTCAGTAACGATCAGTTCATTCCCGGTTGTAAAATTGTTATCACTCCTTTTGAAATAATCATTGATCGTGTTGCGTATCACAGCATTAAGATTGGAATGGCTGCAGATAACTCCATCTATTGTTCCGGCATCAATTTCCTTTCCCGAATATTTCTCAGTGATGCGTTTCATAATATCATGAAGCAGTGTGCCGAGCATAGACGGATCGATATCGGGAGTGATCCTGTCAGGTTCTCTCAGCCGGTTCACATACCTGTAATAAAATTTCATCCTGCAATGAAGCCATGTATTGACAGCTGAAGGTGACAAAGTACCGGAGTTATTCCCGTCAGAGAACGACGAAAATAATTGCTCCATGTGGTTGCCGGTCCTCTCAATAACAACGCCCAGTTTGCTGTGAGTTTTGATTTCAAAACCCAGGTTCTGATACCGGATCTCCTGTGAAGGTTCGTACTTTATCTGCTGTAGAAATCTGCTCATCTCTCCGCTCCGCAATCCTTCAGGATTTGAATTATATACAAAGGTTACATTTTCGGCGCGGTGCAGCAGCCGGTAGAAATGATATGCGTAGATAGATTCCTGGTGATTGATTGACGGAAGGCGAAAAGCTTCCCTGATGCTGAAAGGGATGAAGGATGACCCGGCTGATGCTGAAGGCAGAACACCCTCATTCACCGAAAGGATGATAAGATTCCTGAAATCGAGAGTTCTTGTTTCGAGTATTCCCATGACCTGGATTCCTGAAAGGGGTTCACCCGAGAACGGAACAGCCTGTGATCTCAGCATCCCGTCGAGGATCCTGGCCCAGGTATCGGTTGTAAAGGTGATGTCTGTACTCCCTGCAATAGCATCAAGCCTGTTCAACGAAAGCATTACCCTGTAAATAAACTCATTGGTGATGTTCTTCTGAACAGGCTTGTTTTCCGGATCATTATCCTTTCCGGCTTTCGTGACAATGAGAAGAAGTATCTCCCTGATATAATCAGAAAGCATAGCAGGATCAGCCGGTTTTTTGAAGATTCCGGCAAGATGCTCTGTTTTCTCAAAAACTGCAGACGGCACCCATATCAGATTAGCGCTGATTATTTCCTTATTAATCCCGCTTTCAGAATCATTCAATAATCCGGATATGAACGGATCTTTCAAGATACCTGAAACATCTGTATATCTGAACAGCACCCTGCCATTACGTACTACCGAGTTGTGCTGCAGGTCGAGAAGACGTCTTACCAGGGAATAAACCAGGCTTTGTTTCAGCGGATATCCCATTGTTACATTAACTTCCTTTACTGATTCCGGGAGACTCGTAAGGACCGGTATCAGGAGGTTTTCGTCTGCAAGGATCACGGCTGTGTGATGAGCAGTTTCCGGAGTCAGGTCAGTCAGCTCTTTGACAAGGAGGGGTATCAGCTTAACCTGTGCTACATCGGATGATGTGTCAATGACACGGCGTCTGACGGCAGATGAATAATCTTTTGAAAGCAATGTGTCATAGCTCCAGTCTCCCGGCATATCGTTTCCGAACAGTTTAATATTCTCTTTAAGGAAATAGCCTGCTGAGTTCAATTTATCCCTTCCCATGTAGGAATTATCATAGTCCCAGTAAAACCGGGCTCTGCCGGCTCTTCTCAGACGAAGCATCAATTCCTTTTCACATTCGTTCAACGCATTAAATCCAATGAAATGAACCTTATCCCACTTTATCCCCCGGAGTTCTTCCGGATCACGATTTTCTATAACATCCCTAAAAAGCATTCCTTCATATCCCAGGCTTTTTATTTTCAGGGCTTCCCTGAATTCATTATAGAGGTCGTTAAGGATTGACCAGATCCTGATGAATTCCGACTTTTCGCCGGTCAGCTTTTCGGGATTGAAGTTTACCCAGAATCTCCGGATAATTTCGCATTGTTCCTGCGTAAGTTCTCCAAACAACCGGTCTATCTCCCTGAGATCCTTTACATTCCTGAACAACAGTGAAGAGTTGACAAGATACTTATCAACATCATCAAAATCGTTCAGCAACATTTCACCCCAGAAATAAAAATCATCGAAGCTCTCCGGTGATTTGCTCAACCGGCGGTAGATCCCGTAAAGTTCAAAAAGAAGCATCTCATTCTCTGCCGGCTGCAGATCCGACAGCGACCTGAACAGATCATTTATTGTTGTGACTGAAGGTATCCAGACAGGCTTGGAGATCTCCGCTGCCAGGTATTTACGAAAATATAAACCGGCTCTCCTGTTTGGAAAGACTAGGCAATGACTTCGCAGGTTATTGCCGTTCTCGCTGCAGAGCAGCTTTGCTATTCTTTCAAGAAAATATACCATATGTTAAACGATAACCGGAATCCGGCTGAAGGTGACCGGCGTCTGGTTATCTATCATAAAGTTTGTTCTCAAATTTAAAGAAAAGGCAACTATCAGACAATTGAAAGTGCATATATTTGTGTATCACTAATATCCTTCCGTATATGAGAAATACCAGGCTTCTGTTTTACCTGTTCATACTGATCTTTTCTTTCATTGCGTGCAGGCAGGAAAGGGCTTTTACCACTGAACAGGAAGAATTATTCAGTCAGGCTGCCCGGGACGCAGCTCTGGTAAACGAAGGTTTTAACCGGTGCCTGAAATATCTTAACGGATGGATTGGTCTGGCAGACAGCGCCACAGGACTTATCCCGAGGAATATCAATGATAACCGGAGCAAGGATATCTGGAACGCAAAAGATTGTGCTGCAGATAATTATCCTTTTATGGTCCTGACCTCGGCACTCCTCGACAGAGACCTGTTATCGGGGAAAATGACGGAGATGCTGAGAACGGAGACCAGGCTCACATCAAGAGTCGGTTCCATGCCCGATACATATTCGTTTTCGAAGAAAGATTTCTCAAACAGCGACACGGTGCTTTCAGATATAATTTTCGGTTCAGCAGAATATATCAAAGACGGATTAATACCGCTTACCGAGTGGCTCGGACCAAGTGCGTGGTCTGAGAGGCTGGTCTCAATACTTAATGATATCTGGAAATATGCGCCACTCGAGACGCCTTACGGAATGATCTGCTCTGACAATCCCGAAGTCAATGGCGATATGCTTCAGACTCTCTCCAGGATATACTGGACTACTGGCGACAGGAAATACCTTGAATGGGCCGAACGCCTCGGAGACTATTACCTGCTCAGCAACAACCACCCGACAAGGAACTTCAGGGTTTTGCGTCTGCGCGATCACGGGTGCGAGATTGTATCAGGACTTTGCGAGCTTTATGCAACGGTATCATATGCTGACCGGCCAAAGAAGGAGATGTATCAGAACCATATCATGGAAATGCTCGACCGGATACTCGAGGTGGGCAGAAATGAAGACGGACTCTTTTACAACTCTGTCGATCCCATCAAAGGTGTGCCTGTCGACAGCGCAATAGCAGATAATTTCGGTTATACGCTTAACGGCTTTTACACTGTTTTCCTTGTCGACGGTATTGAAAAATACAGGGAACCTGTGCTGACAGCGCTTGAGGTCCTTAATAAGAAATACAGGAGCTATGCATGGGAAGGAACAAGCTCTGATGGATATGCTGATGCCATTGAAGGAGCGCTGAACCTTTTTGTACGCGAACCTGTTGCCTCAGCAAAGGAATGGATCGACAGCGAAATAAAGGTGATGTGGAACAAGCAGAAGCCCTCGGGAATCATTGAAGGATGGCACGGTGACGGGAATTTTGCCAGGACAACCATAATGTACTGCCTGTGGAAAACAGGTGGCGTGCATCTGACACCGTGGACTGAGGATCTGACGATTGGAGGAATATGGAAAGATAACAGGCTTTATCTGACTATATCATCCGCAAATGGCTGGAAAGGGAAAGTTATCCCAGACAGGAAAAGGCATTCAGAATATATGCATCTGCCTCTCGACTGGCCAAGGATCAACCAGTTTCCGGAGTACTTTACAGCAGAGAAAGGAAGGAGCTACACTGTGAGTTCAAATCTGAGCCGGAAAGACCTGGTGATCAGCGGCGAAGAACTTCAGGGGGGATTCCCTGTGAGAATAAAAGCAGGAAGTACGATGAAAATAATTATTCAATAGGTGATGTCATTCATACAACCTTCCCTGCCATGTATCAAGCTCACCGAGTCGTTTTTCAATCAGACCGACAAGCTGATCGGATCGCTTCTTACCCCACCTCACTCCTTCCAGGAACCTCGGAGGAGCCTCTCCGGTGAACCGTTCAACCACAATAGCCGGGTTGAACCTCTCGAGAAACCTGACAAAAAAATCAATGTACTCCTCCAGGGAAAAAAGATTAAAATTACCGGGATTTCTCCTGTATTCTTTTTCCATTGCTGTTCCTTTTATTATCTGGAGCTGGTGGAACTTAACAGTTTTAAGCGGCAGTCCCGAAATAATCGCAGCTTCCGATAACATTTCATCCCTGGTCTCACCAGGAAGCCCGAAGATAAAATGTGCACCGGTATTTATTCCCAGCGCTGCTGTCGCCCTGACTGCTTCTTCAGCTTCTTTGAACGTATGTCCCCTGTTGATCCTTTCCAGCGTCCTGTCGTAGCATGATTCAATTCCATACTCAACAGACAGGTAATGGTTCGAAGAAATTTCCTTCAGGTATTTCAACTTTTCATCATCAATGCAATCAGGCCGGGTCCCAAGTATCAGGCCTGTCACACCAGGGTAGCGCAATGCTTCCCCGAAAAGCTCCCTGAGCTTCTTAACAGGAGCATATGTATTGGTATAGGCCTGAAAATAGGCAAGATACGAGACAGCTTTATGATACCTCCGTCTATGAAAACTTATACCTTCCTCTATCTGCGTGGTGACAGATTTCCCGGGACCGCAATATGAAGGATTGAATGCATCATTGTTGCAGTAAGTACAACCTCCCGTGCCTTTTGTTCCATCCCGGTTGGGACAGGTGAATCCGGCATCGACTGAGACCTTTTGCACCCTGCCGCCATATAGCTTTGTGAAATAGTTTGAATAAGCATTGAATCTTCTTCCATGTCCCCACGGATACATTGGTTTATCCATTTTACCGTCACTCATTCAGGCAGGTACAATTATATTCCTGTCAATATACCAGAGATAACCTTTAACGCTACTGAAACCCATCTCTAACATCAGACTACGGTATCCTCTGATCTGTTCAGCATACGCCGGGCTCTCTTTACCTGTTTTGAAATCGATGATAACAGCCTTGTCACCTTTTATGAGTACCCTGTCAGGCCTCCGCACTGCACCTGCAGGCAGTAAGATTTCAGGTTCTGTCAGTACTGTATTGTCCGGCCTGAACCATTCCGATGCAGGCGGTTCCGATACAAGTGATTTCAGCCTGGTTTCCAGTTCACCTGCTGCTGAGACAGGTATTCTTCCGGATACAACCAGTTTCTTTACCGCACGTGGAATATCATCAGCGGAGGTAATACTTTCAAAAACCTCATGCATAAGATTTCCGTAATTTATCTTTGCCTGAATAGCTTTCTCTTCGGCTGAAAAATAGTTTTCACCGTGCAATTTAAGCCTGAGAGATTCAATCATATTGCTGACCTGGTAATTCAGTGATATGATATTCTCACTCTCAGGACGTTCTCCGATATTTTCAGGTATTGTCCCGAATTCAAAGACCTTTTTCCCGGGATTGTAATGACTTTTCAGATTTATTCTTTTCTGGTCAGCAGGATCCGTGTCTGTGGTCAGGGCAGTCTTAAGTATTGTGGCTATCTCATTATTTGTGCCGGGTGATTCGGGAGCAAATCCGAATATGACATCCTTCGCTCTTGTCAAAGCCACATAAAGCAGGTTTATGTTATCGAGGTACGATGAGGCTTTTTCCTCCCTGTAGATATCGGCGAAGATCGTGGCATCAAGGTCGGATTTATATCTGACAGGTACTATACCGAGCTCATTGAATGGCGGTTCAGAAGGTTTTACCCATAGTATCGGATGTTTTGATTTTTTATGATTGAGGTTCCACGACAGGAATGGCAGGATCACAGCTCTGAATTCAAGTCCTTTAGATTTATGAACAGTTAACACACTGGCTGCATCGAGGTTAGCAGGCAATACTACTGATTTTTTCTTCCCGGTTGTTTCCCACCATTCAAGGAAGGTCTGAAGATCTGTATTTTTTCCTCCTGCAAAATTCAGGATCCAGTCCTGGAATGTATTGAGGTAAGCCACATTCCAGGAATATTTTCCCAGGCCGAAGAAGCTGATGATATTCTCGGTTGCCTCGAATAGCGGCAGATGTCCGGCTCTTTCAAGGAACTCATCCGTTCCTTCCGGTAATAATCCATGTGATCCGCTTTCAAGGATGCTCTTAAATAAAGGAACCGTATCAGCATCCCTGACTCCGGTTGCAAGCAGGAAAAACCTTAGCATCCTTGCTTTGCTGATCATATCCTGGGGATTATCCATCACTTTCAGCACCGCAATTATGAAGCTGACTGCATGCGAATTTGCGAGCAATAATGAATCATTCGAGAGGACATTATAGTTATATCTGTTCCTCTTCTCGGAGGGAATATTGTTGCTGTAATCAACCAGCCTGTTCAGAACTGCCTCTCCCTCCTTCCCTTCCCTCACAAGAATACCGATGTCAGATGCCTGATATCCTCTGTCCTGCAGTGATTCGATGATTCCCGGCAGTCGTTCGAGCACCAGATCATTCCATTTTCGTTTAACTCGTATTGCGTTCACTGTGTCTCCATCCTCTCCGTCGTCCTGTACGTCATCAACAAATTCGATCCTGACAAAACCTCCGCTGTATTTGCCCGGATCACCCTGAACAGCTTCGTTATAGAGATCTTTAATTTTGAAAGGGACAAGATCTGCGGCTAACATCTCGTCAATCTGTCCGGGAATCACTGAAAACAGTGAATTGTTGAATTTTATAATATCCGACCTGCTCCTCCAGTTGGTAACAAGCGGTCTGCTATGGTATCTTTCATTGTCAATAAGGTTCTTCAGCATTTTATTAAGTATCTTCCAGTCGCTGTTTCTCCACCTGTATATCGACTGCTTTATATCGCCAACCAGCAGGTTGTCATAACCCTCCGACATGCTGTTATCGATTAGCGGCCTGAAGTTTCTCCATTGCAGTTCAGAGGTATCCTGGAACTCATCAATCATATAATTTCTGTAGGTGTTTCCCACTTTTTCGTAGATAAAAGGAGCCTGGTCCCCTGAGGTTATCCTGCTGAGAAAATCACCCGCGTCAGCAAGAAGGAACGTATTCTCAGATGAAGCGACCTGGTGAACTTTACCTGACACATCAGCCAGTATTCCAAGAGCATAGATATTTGTCAGGATCGATTTCGCACTGTTATAGAAGATTATATTCTCATCGTAAAATCTGAATGCCTCCTTAAGTATACTGTCGAGCCCACCAGTTATAGCCTTCTGAAGCTGCGGCGAAACCGGGCCGGTCGACCACCTTGGAGGTGTATTTTCAATTTCACGCACCCTGCCGGACGGCTCTTTTGTTCCACCCTGTAAAAGTGTCCTTATGTATCCCGGAATTCCCCTGCTCTTGTAGTAAAACATTTCATCCGTTAATCCAAAGT
>JADDYF010000064.1 GCA_015712185.1 Bacteroidales bacterium | reverse complement strand
CTTTTTCACGAATTCGCTCAACATTAATCTCCCGAGGCAGGTGATAAGCATTCCTTCGATGCTGATCCTCGGATATGTCATTCTGCGCAGAGGTGCAAATATGGGTACTAAGCTGCTTTATGTTGTTATCGGGATAATGGCCCTTTCTCTGCTGCTTTTTTTCCTCGGAACAACTGAATACGGCATTAATACTGCGAATAAGATACCGGCTGGTGATCTGCGGAACCTTAACCAGTTTTTTCTTGTACTCGCGATTGTATTCCCGGCATTCACCGGGATGACTGCCGGTGTAGGCCTTTCAGGAGACCTGAAAAATCCGGCAAGGTCCATACCTCGGGGAACAATACTGGCCACGATAACAGGAATGCTTGTTTACATTGCCGTAGTTTATAAACTATCAATTTCTGCGAGCCCAGAGGATATGTTATCAAACCAGCTTATCATGTCAAAAATAGCAATCCTCGGTATTTTTATTATACCGGTTGGTCTTGCATCTGCCACACTCTCTTCTGCCATAGGGTCAGCAATGGTTGCTCCCAGGACATTACAGGCTCTCGCTCTCGACGAATCCTTCCCTTCGAAGCGGATAAACAAATGGCTCTCGTTTGAGAGAAAATCCGATAATGAACCGGTAAATGCTTCGCTTTTTACTATAATAATTGCATTGGGATTTGTTGCAGTGGGGGGTGTTAATGTAGTTGCAGAGATCATTTCAATGTTCTTCCTGGTAACATATGGTTCATTATGTCTCATATCTTTCCTGAATCATTTCGGATCTTCTCCTTCATACCGACCCTCATTCAAGTCAAGGTGGTTCCTTTCCCTGACGGGATTCCTCGTTGCTATATGGTGCATGTTCAGGATAAATACTCCTTATGCCCTGGCATCCATTCTGGTAATGATTGCGATTTATTCCTATATCAATGCTTATCATCGCGACCGCCATGGACTTCAGTCGCTGTTTGCCAATACCCTGTTCCAGTTAAACAGGAACATACTGGTTTATCTTCAGAAGGCAGGAAGCAAACAAAGAAAGAAGGAATGGAAGCCGAGTGCTATTTGCATATCTAAAGATTCCTTTGTCCGTACAAAGGCTTTTCAGTTATTAAACTGGATATCCTACAAGTATGGATTCGGCACATACCTCCACAGGATTGACGGATATTATTCAAGAGCAACATATAAACAGGCAGCCGAAGAATACTCAAAGCTTATTGAGCTGTACAACACTGCCAACAATCACGTATTTTTTGAAACAATAATCTCTCCGTCATATACTTCAGCCCTTGCCCAGGCAATTCAGCTGCCAGGTATATCGGGAATGGAAAATAATATGGTGATCTTTGAATATGACAAGGAGAATCCTGAAAACCTGAAAGAAATGTTTGAAAATAAAGAGCTTATAAAAGCCGGCAATTTTGATATATGTCTCCTTGCCTCAAGCATGAAAGCAATCAACTTCAGGAACGGAATACATGTCTGGATAGACAACCAGTATCCCGAGAATTCAAGCCTGCTGATCCTTCTGAGTTTCATAATCTCAGGTCATCCCGACTGGAGAAAATCGAATATTAAGGTATTCGAGACCTGCAATCCCGAGCAATATGAAGAAACCAGATCGAGGATGACCGAACTTGTCAGGACCGGAAGGTTACCGATTACCGAAAAGAATATCGAAATTATTATCGAAGAGCCGGGAGTGACTCTCCAGAATCTGGTAAATGAAAAATCTTCTTCGGCAGCACTGACCATGATCGGTTTCGACCCTCAGAAAATAAAATACAAGGATGATAACGTCCTGACAGGATATGATAATATTGGCACAATCCTGTTCGTGAACTCACATAACGAGAAAGAGATTGTCTGATAAACAACTTCAATAGGCAATATCAAGGATCTTGATAAAGCTTCTTTCTGAAATTATCTCATCAGCGACCATGTTCAGATATTTATTTTCTGAACAGAAGGATATCCCGATTCCGCTTTCCTTAACAAGGCATATATCATTCTCACTATCGCCGATTGCAACTATATTCTTTATATCAATTTTATACTTTTCTGCAAGCTGATAGAGAACATTCGATTTGCAGAAATCGTGACTGCATTTACTAAACCTGTTTTTCATAAATGCAGAAGGGACTTTTACCTCTCCTGTTGCCACACTATTGGAAAACTCCAGTTCATTTCCAATCGAAAAATCCATCTTGAGCTTGTTCTTTATATGATTTGTTACTACATCATAGCTGTCGCTTATAATTCCGCAGATATAACCTTTCTTTTTTAATTCCTTTATCACATATTCGGCGTCGTCTATTATTTTAATCTTATCCGTGACATTTAGTATTTCATCAAGCGACCTGTTCCTCAGCAATCTGGCAATTGATTTTGTGCGGGTATATGGATTCTCATATTCAGTTACAATTTTTATAAGGTCTTCTCTAAAATTAAACTCATCAGCGGCTGTTGTAATGAAGCTCCCTTCGAGAAGGGTATTATCCATATCAAAAATTATCATTTTCTCCATTCCCATAAGGCTCTCTCTTATTGCATAATCCATCTGTGTCCTGATTGCAGTTATGTTCTCAAGGCTCTCCAGGTTGCTCGCTTCGATGTTCTTTGCACGTTTCAATATTGCTCTGGATACTTCCCTCGACATTTTTGACAGCTGCTCCCAGCTTTGCATCCGGTTTTCTATATACCCGATGTTAACCTCTTTAATTCTCACACCCAGCAGGTGCATGTCAAGTAGTAATCCCACATCGACTCCATAATCATTGGCAAATTCAACTTTCTTAAGGAGGTTTTTTTTGCATCCGATCATACCGCTTAACGGCTGTGAGAACCTTGCAAGGTCAGGGAACAATAGGCTTAACAATGGCTTTGCAACCAGTTCTGTAACACGGCCTGCCTGACGGTCGAAGCACGATTTCACAAAGTCGGCCTCACCTTTTATGATCGGATCCGATAAAAGTTCAACAATGTTCGGAGGATAGGTCAGAATATCTGCATCCAGATACACTAATACCTCATTCTTTGCCAGCAGCATACCATCACGCATGGATGAACCCTTGCCCAATTTCGGACTGGTATATATCCTGACCTTTTCAAATTTTCTTGCCTGCTTAATGGTATTATCACATGATTTATCATCAATAACAAGGATTTCATCAACAACCGGTGAATTGCTGACCAGCTGTATAACCTGCTGGATTGTCTTTTCTTCATTTAATGCCGGAATAATAACTGTTACCATAAACTGATCAATGTATGTTATCAATATAACAATTTAGCCGGAGAAAAGCTATTTGAGCAGCTTCTTAATGTTGTAAAGCTTGTTTAAAGCTTCTACAGGTGTCAGGTTATTAATGTCGATCTCCAGCAGCTCATCGCGTATCTGCTTAAGAACCGGATCATCGAGCTGAAATATACTTAGCTGCAGCCCTTCCCTGTGGTCTGCAAGATTTGCAATTGGCTTGGTAAGCTCCTGTTTCTCATGGCTCTGTTCCAGCTCTTTGAGGATCTCATCAGCGCGGTTTACCACACTCCGGGGCATGCCAGCCATCTTTGCCACATGAATGCCAAAGCTGTGCTCACTTCCTCCCCTTTTCAGTTTCCGCAGAAAGATTACCTTGTTGTTCATCTCCTTTATGGAGACATTGTAATTTTTAACCCTCGAAAACGCATTTTCCATCTCATTAAGCTCGTGATAATGAGTGGCAAAAAGTGTTTTTGCTCTCATTCTGTTTTCATGGAGGTATTCTACCATAGCCCATGCTATTGATATACCGTCATATGTGCTTGTACCTCGTCCGATCTCATCAAGCAGGATAAGGCTGCGGTCGGAAAGGTTGTTGAGGATGCTCGCCGTCTCATTCATCTCAACCATGAAAGTTGACTCGCCAAGGCTTATATTATCTGAAGCGCCTACCCTCGTAAATATCTTATCGACAATACCTGTTTTAGCAGCCCTCGCCGGAACAAAACATCCTGTCTGTGCCATCAATACTATCAACGCCGTTTGCCGCAATAAGGCCGATTTCCCCGACATGTTTGGTCCGGTAAGGATTATAATCTGCTGATCCTCAGTATCAAGCACCAGATCGTTTGGAACATATGATTCACCGGCCGGCAGCTGCTGTTCAATAACCGGATGCCGGCCGTCGCTAATATCGATATTCCTTGAATCGTCAAGCACAGGCCTGACATAATTATTCTCCGACGAAATAACTGCAAATGATTGCAGGCAATCGAGCCTGGCCACGACAACCGAATCAAGCTGTATCAGGGGGATATATTCAATTATTGCCATTACCAGGTCGTTGAAAAGCCTGGTCTCGAGATAAAGGATATTTTCTTCAGCACCGAAGATCTTGTTTTCATATTCCTTCAGTTCTTCGGTAATATACCGTTCGGCATTCACAAGAGTCTGCTTACG
>JADDYF010000099.1 GCA_015712185.1 Bacteroidales bacterium | reverse complement strand
CTTCTGTATAGTTTATATTATAAATTTTATCAATTGAGTGGTTTAGTTTATTTTTGTTTTATGAGTTATGCAAAAAATGACTTTATGAAAAAGTTCTACTCCAAAGCCGTAATTGTCCTATTCATGATGCTCTGGTTTCACAACCTGGAAGCTCAAACCGTTGGGACACGGGCTGAACAACTGATGAATGCATTGAAGACATCAGACCTCAGCAACATCAAGGTAAAATCACGACGGATTGATAATGTCAATTACACGGACGAACTTGGACGGAGTCTGCTGATGTATGCTGCAGAAGGCGGTCATTCTGAGGTATGCAGGATGTTGCTTGAAAAAGGTGCAGATCCTGATTTACAGTCAGCCGACGGTACAACAGCCTTAATGTATGGTTCATACAAGGGCAGGACAGAAATAGTAAGATTGCTGCTGGGTAATAACGCAAACGTCGATTTACAGGCTGAGGATGGCTTTACAGCACTCATGGTGGCATCGCAGAACGGATATGTTGATGTAGTAAAGATGTTTCTTGACAAAGGAGCTAATACTGATTTGCAGGCATATGACGGATATACTGCCCTGATGCTGGCCTCCCAGAATGGGAATATGCAGATAGTCAGAATGTTGCTCGAGAAGAATGCCAGGGTCGATTTCAATGACAAGACTTATATTACGACCGCACTTATACTGGCTTCCACCGGGAATCATACAGAAATAGTCAGGATGTTACTGGAGGCAGGGGCAGAGCCGGATGTACAAAATATTGAAGGCGCAACTGCACTGTTTATGGGTTGCATGACCGGGAATATTGAGATAGTGAGGTCGTTGCTGGACAGGGGAGCAGATATAAATCTCAGATGTGCTGACGGAGCAACGCCCTTATTTGCAGCATCGCTTAATGGTCATACTGAAATAGTGAGACTTCTTGTGGAAAAAGGAGCATATCCGGGTTTGCTGAACAATGATGGGACAGATGCGCTGATTATCTCCGCACAGGATGGACTAACAGAAACCCTGAGGAAGTATCTCTACAGGGGGGGAAGTATGGATTTTTTAAATATGGGACAGGTTACTGCCATGATTTCAGCATTTGGCGATGGGCATCTGGAAGTGGTTAAGCTGCTACCTGAGAAAGGGATTAACTTAAACCTCCAGGCTAATGCCATAAAGAAATCAGCTTTCATGCGGGAAATAGGCACTGGACGGGTGGAACTGATAAAACTGCTGGTAAAGAAAGACGCCTTCTTTGATATAAACAGGACGGACAAATACACTTCCCTGATGGCAGCCACTCTGAACGGGCATACGGATATTGTACGGCTCCTGCTGGAGAAAGGAGCAGATCCGAATCTAAAAGGTAACAGCGGTGCGACTGCCCTGATTTTTGCTTCACAGAACGGAGATACAGAGATTGTGAAATTACTTCTTGAAAAGGGAGCAAACCCAAACCTGAACACCAATGAGGGATCCTCGCCCCTGATATGGGCTTCATTAAACAACCATCCCGAGGCGGTTAAGCTGCTCCTGGAGAACGGGGCAATTATTGAACACCGACGAGTTGGCGGTACCACGGCGTTGATAAGTGCTGCGCAGAACGGGCATGCCGAAATCATCAAAATCCTTCTTGAAAAGGGAGCGGATATCGATGCAGCCGGCAACGATGGTTCCACTGCCCTGATCTGGGCAGCATCCAGGGGAAATCAGGATGCAGTAAAACTGTTGCTTGAAAACGGGGCAGACATGAATTTACTGCGTATGGATGGAGTAAATGCTCTGATAGTCAGTGCACAGCATGGCCACACAGAGGTTGTGAGGCTTTTACTCGATAAAGGGATTAATATTGATTTACAGGAGAAATCCTATAATACTACTGCACTGGTGCAGGCTGCACTGACCAGCCGTCCTGAAATCATGAGACTGCTGCTCGAAAGAGGGGCAAATCCCGATCTGCGGAACTATGAGGGAGCAACAGCCCTGGTTCTTGTCTCACAGAAAGGACAGGCTGAGCTTGTCGGGATATTGCTTGAAAAGGCGGTCAACATCAATATCCAGTCAGATGGCGGACTTACTGCCCTGATGGCCGCATCGCAGAACGGACATGGGGAGGTGGTCAGGCTGTTGCTTGAGAAGGGCGCCCAGCCTGATGTGCAGAGAGATGATGGTATCACCTCCCTGATGCAAGCTTCCATAAACGGTTTTACAGAGATCGCAGGTTTGCTTCTTGATAAGGGTGCGCAACCCGATTTAAAAAGATCTGACGGTCATACCGCCCTTATGCTTGCTTCACTGAACGGTCATAATGAAGTTGCCAGAGTATTACTGGAAAAAGGCGCTAATATCAATATGCAACGGACTGACGGGGCGACAGCCCTGATCCTGGCTACCCAGAACGGACATACAGTGGTTATAAAATTATTGCTGGAAAAAGGAGCAGATGCCGGGCTGAAGGACAATAAAGGCAGAACAGCTCCGGATTATGCCGGGAATGCTGAGATCAAAAGGATGTTTTCAAGCTATATTCCAAAGTAACAAATAGTCTCCTTGCCGGGATTATTCGCAGGTTCAAGTCTCTTTGGTGAGGGTTGATATCCTTAAACAATAAATGCTCCTTGCGGAGCATCGTTTGTTTTGTGATCCAGCTGGGATTCGAACTATTTTCCCATTACGCTTATAATCAATTATATACAGAGGTGCAGTTTTAACAGGCCTCGAAAAATACTCCTCTCTGCTTACATCTGCTTTACAAATGTACATGAAAAATCCCGATTGACGCACAGACGAATAAAAATCCAGTCCGTGTCTTGTAACTTCTGCGTGTTCGTGACACATTCGTATATTGGAGCAAATAATTTTCAACATTATGTACAAAACATGCGGACTGGACGTACACAAAGATACAGTTTTTTGTGGCGTTTTTGATGGCAAGCGCCATCAGGTAGTTGGCAATATCACCTGATTTTACAGATATATTGTAAAATGCACAATTATAAGTGAATTATCTTGAGTTGTTAATAAAAAACGGATTGCTATATTATTTATACGTCATTGCGAACTTTTCCTTATCTTAGTATACCTTCGGTTAAATAGAGATTTTTTTATTCCTTTAAAGGTCTATAATTAAAACCTTTTATTTAATAATAATCTTATTTCTGAATACTTTATCCCCTCTCAACTCAATGATATAAATCCCTGCGGGAAGATTGCCTTTTTCTAATTCAATTTTATCTGATGAGAATTTGCCTAATTCTAATACTTTGTTCCCGGAAATATTATAAACAGATAATCTGTAATTAGACAGATCCATATCATTAAATTCAATTATTGCTTTATCAGAAAATGGATTAGGGTATATATTTATTTTCTTAAATACATTTTCATTTATTTCGGTTACTTTATCAAAATTTATCTCATCAACATACCAACCGGAACTATTGTTACCGTCGCTATTCGAAGTAAAATAAAAAGCTATTTGAGCTTTTTTATTGGCATATAAGGACAGATCAATATACACTGGAGACCATACACCACCACTTGTATTAGATAACGGACCTAAAATGGTTTGCCACTCACTATCTGCTGTTTTAATCTGAACAGTTCCAGCATCTCCAGAATAAATGCTATACCAATGCCAAAATCTTAACGCTGGGTTTTGGTCGGCACTGGGGATAGTAAACGAAGGACTTATTAAACGACTGCTGATATTGGCACTATAATTACCATTTAGTACTGTGGCTGCACATTTTGTACCATTATACGCATTGCCTGGTCCGCTTGTAGGAGTACCAACTTCCCAGGTTCCTCTGTCTGCATACCAATCACCCAGGCCCAACTCCCAGGTCTCCGGGTTATTAAATATAATCGGCCCAGTGATTATAGCAATATCATCTATATACCAACCAGAACCAATGTAACCGTCGCTATTCGAAGTAAAATAAAATGCCAGCTGTACTGTTAATCCCGCATATGCTTTTAAGTCTATTGAAGGATAGCTCCATACACCACTGCTTGAATGATTATATATCTCAGAAATTGTCTGCCAATCACCAGACCCTACCTTAATCTGAACAATTCCCTGATCACCAGAAAAAATATAATACCAGTGCCAGAATCTTAACCTTGGATTTTGATCGGCACTGGGGATAGTAAATGAAGTATGCCTTATCAGTCGTGTATTGGCATTAGCAGGGTAATTCCCTGCCAATACAGTAGCAGCACATTTTGAACCTGCATTAGCTTTGCCAGGTC
>JADDYF010000086.1 GCA_015712185.1 Bacteroidales bacterium | reverse complement strand
AGACCATCAGACCATAAGACCATCAGACCATAAGACCATCAATCAAACAAATCCTCTATCACCATCGAATAGAGATCTTCGAGCTTGATCCCTGCAGCCTCAGCCTGTTTGGGTATCAGGCTCTCACCAGTCATTCCCGGGACGCTGTTGATCTCGAGAAAACAGGGTTTCCCCTTTATTACAATGAAATCGACCCTGACAATTCCTTTACAGCCAAGAATATCATAGATCCTGAGGCTTAGTTTCTGAATCTGATCGGTGACATTTACAGGCAGGCTGGCAGGAGTCACTTCATCCGACTTGCCGGATGTATATTTTGCCTCATAGTCAAAGAATTCATTTTTGCTGATTATCTCTGTGACAGGGAATACAAATGTCCTGAATTTTGTCTTTGCCACTCCGCATGCCACCTCCCTGCCATCCATAAAAGATTCGATCATGACCTCATTGCTCTCACTGAGTGCAAGAGTGATAGCCGACAGAAGCTCCTCCTTCTTTTTTACCTTTGTAACGCCAAAGCTTGAGCCGCTGTCGTTGGGTTTAACGAAACAGGGCAGCCCCGTTTTTTTTACTATCTCCGTGAGGTTGAGCTTGTCTTCCTTTCTAATAAGAAAAGCATCAGCCATTGGTATTCCGTACTCCTTGAGATAGAGTTTGCATGCCTGTTTATTGAAAGTAAGCGCTGAACAAAAAGCGCTGCAGCTGGTATAGGGGATCTTCATCATATCGAAATAACCCTGGAGGAGTCCGTTTTCTCCGGGGGAACCGTGGATTGCAATGAAGACCGCATCAAACCTGATCTTATAATCGTTGGTTACAAGCGAAAAATCATTCCTGTCGATCTTAAAATACCTGCCTTTCGGATCTTCCCAGTACCAGTTCGTACCTCTTATCATTATTATATAGACAATATATTTTGACGAAAGAGCTTTGCTGACTTCGGATGCGCTCTTTACAGAAATTTCGAATTCCGAGGAGTCACCTCCGGCAGCTATAGCAATTGTTCTCATTGTGATCAAGGTATAATATTTCCAAATTTAATACCTTTGGGGAAATATTAAATAAACGCAAAAATGAAAAGAGGTTGTTTAATCTGGATTATCGTCGGTGTAATTGTCGCCCTGGTTATCTTTTCTGTGATATCGTGGGGTACAAAAGTCTATAACAACATGGTATCGAACCAGGAAGCTGTTACAAGTCAGTGGGGTAATGTTGAAACCCAGTACCAGCGCAGAGCTGACCTTATCCCGAACTTCGTAAACACGGTGAAGGGCGCCGCTGCTTTCGAGCAGGAGACACTCACACAGGTCATAGAAGCAAGGGCAAAAGCCACCCAGGTCACAATCGACCCTACCAAGATGACTGCCGAGAACATGCAGCAGTTCCAGCAGGCTCAGGGTGAACTGAGCTCGGCGCTTTCACGCCTGATGGTGGTTGTTGAAAAATATCCTGAGCTCAGGGCTACACAAAATTTCAGGGATCTCCAGATTGAGCTGGAAGGGACTGAAAACAGGATCTCGGTTGAAAGAAGAAAATTCAATGAGGTTGCACAATCGTTTAATACCTATATAAAAAGATTTCCGCAGAATATAATTGCCGGAATGTTCGGATTTACAGCCAAGCCTTACTTTGAGGCGATGGAAGGAGCTGAAAAAGCTCCGGAAGTCAAATTCTGATTTTGCGTAAAATGGATACAATAAAGGCTTCATCATTCTTTACGAAGGAACAGCAGGATCAGATACTTGCCGCGATCAGGGAAGCCGAACAAAATACTTCGGGAGAGATCAGGGTGCATATAGAAACGCGGCTGACGGGAGATGTTCTTGACAGGGCAGCCTGGATCTTCAGGCGGATCGGGATGCATAAGACCGCCGACAGGAACAGCGTTCTCTTTTACCTCGCAGTAATCAACAGGGAATTTGCAGTCATAGGAGATGCAGGGATTAACAATAAAATACCGGCCGGTTTCTGGGATAATGTAAAAGACATTTTACAGAAATATTTTGCAGAAGGAAAGTTTACAGAAGGATTAAGGGAAGGAATTCTTCTTGCAGGAACTCAGCTTAAGGATCATTTTCCGCATCAGAAAACCGACATCAATGAGCTTCCTGATGAAATATCATTTGACAATCCCGATTATGTTGCATTATGATGAATAGGAGATATATTCAGATAACCAGAATGATCGCGTTGCTGATCATTCTCTGTTCATCAGGCCTTGCCGCCCAGGATTTTCCGGAGAAACCCCAGCCTCCAAGACTTGTAAATGATTTTGCAGGGATGCTGAATGACCGGCAGATTATGTCGCTTGAGGATAAACTGGTGGCATTCAACGATTCAACCTCAACTCAAATTGCAATTGTAATAGTCGATGATCTGAAAGGATATGACAAGGCTGATTATGCCCAGAGACTTGCAGAACAATGGGGAATCGGACAGAAGGGACTGAGTAACGGAATACTCATCCTGGTCAAGGCCAAAACCAGCAGTTCACCACGCGGCGAGGTATTTATTGCTACCGGCTACGGGATGGAAGGCATCATTCCCGATTTAGTCTGTGATCAGATTGTTGATAAAGAGATACTTCCGTCATTCAGACGCGGTGAATTCTATGAAGGTCTCGACAAGGCAACAAATACCCTGATGGCCCTCGCGAGGGGTGAGTTTCCGGCTGACCAGTACAAGCCTGAAGGTGGAGACATTAGCGGGTATATATGGTTTATAATAGTTGTTATATTCATTATAATCGTAATATTTGCACGCGGTAAAGGCGGAAATAACCAGCGGCATATCAGTAATAAGGGATTGCCTTTATGGATATTGCTGTCGATGATGAATTCCGGAAGCAGCAAGCACAGAGGAAGCTGGGGAGGATTCTCGGGTGGCGGTGGATCCGGACGCGGCGGAGGCGGTTTCGGTGGATTTGGAGGCGGCAGCTTCGGCGGAGGTGGTGCCGGAGGAAGCTGGTGAGATTGGCGAAGGGCGAAGGGCGAAGGACTCAAGACTCAAGGCTCAGGGCTTAAGACTCAAGACTCAAGACTCAAGACTCATCGCTCATCGGTCATCGCTCATCACTCATATCACCAATCACACTTTCCTTCCCGAAACATACTCTCTCCACCTGTCGATCACATGCTGCATATCGCCGGGTATCCCTGAATCGAAGGACAATCTGACCCCGGAAACGGGATGATCGAACGCCAGCGATTTTGCATGAAGCGCCTGGCGCGGAAGTATCTTAAAACAATTTTTTACAAACTGCTGATATCGCGAAAAGGTTGTTCCTTTTAGAATATGGTTGCCGCCATATTCATCATCATTAAAGACCGGATGCTTTATAAAGCTGAAAT
>JADDYF010000062.1 GCA_015712185.1 Bacteroidales bacterium | reverse complement strand
GCGGTAATGAGAGCAAACAACCGTTATGGCAGGGTAGGAACGCTGCATTTTAACAGGTCTGCCACACGCATCGGTTTTCCGATCATTATTGAAGAGAGATTCTCTGATGGCGAAACCGACTTTAAGGAACGGCTTGAACGGATAAAGAAAACTTCCCCCGATGCTGTCCTCATCTGGGGTAATGCCACAGAATCTGCCCTTATACTTAAGCAGATCCGTGAGCTTGGGATGATCCAGCCGGTATATGCTTCCGACAGGATTGTCAGTAACGAATTCCTGAAGCTTGCAGGAAATCTTGCAGAAGGACTGGTAACTACATGCCAGTATAATCCGCAGGCTGATGATCCTAAGCTGAAAGCGTTTAAAGAAAGTTATATCAAAAGATTTGGCATGGAACCTGATGTATTTGCCGCTCATGCCTATGACGGTATGAATATTCTCATCGCAGCCATCAGGAAGGCCGGGCTGAATCGTGCACTGATACGCGATGTTCTTACTGACATGAAAACCTTCCAGGGATACCATGGCGTAACAGGCAAGGTGATATTTGATGCCACATGGAACAATATAAGGCCTATTTTCATGGCTGAGGTCAGAAACGGCAAATTCGTTTTTTCTCCTGCTCCGCCATATGAGAAGAGTGATGTGATCTACAAGAAAATTGAAAGAGAGTATTAATCAATAAGATAATTTAAAATGGAATCAGACCATTACAATGATCCGGCAATGTTTGGAGGATGTTCCGTTCCTATCAGGGTTAACCGGAAGTCTAAACCGTCCCCCACTGTAGTAAATATTAACGGGATCCCCATCGGCTCTTCCTCGGTTGTTATAATTGCCGGCCCCTGCTCTGTCGAAAGTCATGAACAGCTCCTGGAGACAGCCAGGGAAGTAAAAAAAGCAGGAGGTGTGCTTCTCAGAGGAGGGGCCTTCAAACCGCGCTCCTCTCCATATAACTTCCAGGGACTTGGAAAGGAAGGGATAAAAATGCTCACTGAGATGAGGAAGGCGACTGGGTTGCCTTTTGTCACTGAGGTGATGGATACACGTATGGTTGAGTTTGTTGCAGAGAACTCCGATATGCTTCAGATCGGATCGCGGAACATGCATAACTATCCGCTCCTGAAGGAAGTAGGAAAGCTTCGGAAACCAGTATTGCTGAAACGAGGCATGATGGCGACCATTGAGGAATTCCTTCTGTCTGCCGAATATATCCTTAACGAGGGGAATGAACAGGTAGTCCTTTGCGAAAGGGGCATCCGTACCTTTGAGCCCACAACCCGGAATACACTTGATCTGAGCGCTGTTCCTATGCTCAAGCACCTGACTCATCTTCCGGTAATTGTGGATCCAAGTCACGGGACCGGACACAGATGGATGGTCCCTGTTATGGCAAAAGCAGCAGTTGCGGCCGGAGCCGACGGTCTCATATTGGAGGTGCATTACAAGCCCGAAGAAGCCCTGTGTGACGGATTTCAATCGCTGAACCCCGATGAATTCTCGAGGTTGATGGCTGAACTGAAGAAAATAGCACAGGCTGTGGGAAGAGATATTTATTAGTATGAGAGTATTAACCTGCCTGATGGCAGTTTTCATTGTTCTCGTCAACACTGACAAAGCCTTTCCGCAACCTGTTAAAATCGGCTTATTGATACAGGACAGCAGTTATACTTCAGCCATGCATGGTGCTGAACTGGCAGTCCGGAAAGCTAATGAGACCGGAGGTATGAACGGCCGTCTGTTCCGGCTTGTGACACGCTCTATGGAAGGTCCATGGGGAACAGGCTCAAAGCAGGCAGTGGATCTGATCTTTAATGAAAAAGTCTGGGCTCTTTTAGGATCACACGACGGCCGGAATGCTCACCTTGCAGAACAGGCAGCCACAAAATCGACAGTAGTATTTGTTTCAGCATGGGCCGGGGATCCGACACTCTCACAGGCATTTGTGCCGTGGTTTTTTAATTGCGTGCCGGACTATGCCCGGCAAGCCGAAGCTTTGATAGAGGAGATCTGCGATAAACGGAAAATAAACAGGATAGGATGTGTTTTCGGAAATGATTACGACTCAAAGCTGGCGTTTGAGACATTTCGGAAAAGAATGAGAAATACAGGGAAAAACGATCCGGTTCCGATTGTTTATCAGGATTACAACAACAATCCGGACAGACTGATCGATAAAATAATCAGCTCTGATTTAAAATGCATCATACTTTTTGGCGGACCCGCAGAATCCTTCGAGATAATTAAACTGATCAGGCGAAGGGAGATAACTATCCCGGTCTTCGGATCAATATCACTGTTCAACGAAAACATCCTTACGGCAAAGGAGATGCAGGATTTTAATAATATGATCCTGGTTCCGGCCGGGGAGTGGCCTCCGGCCGGAATATCAGAATTTCAGCAGGAGTACCGGAAGAATTACGGGTCAGATCCGGGGATGATGGCGGCTTATGCATACGATGGCATGAGCATACTTATTAAAGCTATTTTAGATGCCGGTGGACCTGACCGCGAAATAATCCAGGAATCGTTAAAAAGAATACAACATAACGGAATCACCGGAAGTGTCCGGTTCGACGCCAACGGGAACCGTACGAGCCCTTTACAAATTGTGAAAATAGTAAATGGATTCCCGGTAAAGACAGATCCCTGACTTTGGCAACTTGAACGAAAACAGTTGAAGAGCTCTGCCAGATCTCTTTTAATTCCTTATTTTTATATCATGAAAAAAATTATAGCGGTATTGCTTTGTACCTGTGTTCTTTCCGGTTGCAGGAATGCTGAAGAACGAAACAGGCAGAAAGCAACTGACCTGATCACTGCCAGAACTCTCGGCCTTGGATATCTTGAAGAATTTAAACTCGGGGAAGCCGAAGCAGAATTCCTTAAGTTTAT
>JADDYF010000007.1 GCA_015712185.1 Bacteroidales bacterium | reverse complement strand
CAGACTCAATAAAAATAAAAAAATGTTCTTCATAAAGAAATCTTAATATATGGAGCCATCTAATTTACTAATATGTGTGGTTTGTGCTGTCCGTGCAGGCCATTTTGCTTATAGAAATGATAACCTTAGTATTATTGGGAAGTATTCTTAAGTATATTTATTAAAAGATCCGGAGTTATACTCTGGAATTCATAATATGGTGATTGTTACCATTTTGAGATCACGGTCATTCGAACTGTTCCCATACCATACTTCATAGTCTCCAGGAACGACAACCATTTTTCCGGATGATTTGTCGAAAAATTCAAAAGCCCTTCCGGGGAGATCGATAGTTATTTTATCTGAACTGCCTGGTGCCAGATTCACACGGTGAAAAGCCCTAAGTGTTCTAATCGGGCCGTCTTTGTCATTTACCTTATGAATATATACCTGGACAACTTCTGTTCCTGCAACCTTTCCGGTATTGGAGACCGGTATTGTTATTTCTGCATTTTCTCCTGTCTGAATAACCTTTTGAAACAGGCTGGCTTCCCCTATTGAGAAGCTTGTGTAGCTTAATCCGAAACCAAACGGGAACAAAGGATCGGACATAAAACGATATGTTCGTCCTTTCATTGAATAATCCTCAAAGTCAGGTATTTGTTCAAGGGTTTTATAGAATGTTACCGGAAGCTTTCCGGATGGATTATAATCTCCGAAGAGGATATCAGCTACCGCCTGTCCTCCTGCTTCTCCTGCATACCAGGCTTGCAGTATTGCATCAGATGTTTCTGTTTCTGGAACGAGGCCTACCGCGGAGCCTGAACAGTTTACGAAAACAACCCTCTTACCTGCCTGTTTTAATGCCTTTATGCAGTTACGCTGTATCTCAGGCAAATCTATATCAGTACGATCACCTCCTTTAAAACCCGGAAGCTCCACAGGCATCTCCTCACCTTCAACAAGTGTTGACAACCCTCCTGCAAATATCACAAGTTCGATCCCCTGTAACCTTGTTATGAGGTCTGTGTAATCTTGTTCTTTCTCCTTGCCAAAATTGAAATCAATATATGCCTTCCAGTCATTCTGCTGAATCAGGCTTATTTCTATTTTATATTTCCTTCCTTTTTCAACACTGAAAGGAATCTTCGAAATTACTGTTCTCCAGTTACTGTATCTCTTGACTGACTCATCATTTATTTTAAGCTCGAATAATCCTGTTCCCCCGAACCTTAATACAAGGTTTTCATCCTTATTGGGTTCAAATATCGTTTCGAACCTCACTGAGAATTTGTTTGAACTTACACCAGGGGCAAAAGAAGTCTGACCTGTGGCAGGAAGCAATAAAGGAGAAGCGATATGCATTGTGGTTACAGGATTTCCCTTGAATTCGTTATTATTCCAGTATGTGGCTCTAAATCCCTTTAAACCTTCAAATGAACAGGCCGGAATGTATGATTCTATAGAATTATTGTCAACAAGCTCACAACCTTTCTCATAAATGATACGATCAGAGTCTATTTTGGTTTTTATACCATCTAAAATAGTAATTGTCCGGACTGGTGTTCCGTTATAATTACCCCAGAGTACCTGTTCGTTATCGGCATTTGGGCCGATCACTGCAATCTTATTGAGGGATTTGCTCAACGGGAGAATATTATTCTTATTCTGCAGAAGAGTCATCGTTTCCCTCGCCATTTCAAGAGCCAGCTCTCTGTGCTCTTCATTATTGATAATTGACGGGGAGATTTTAGTCCAGGGAACTATCTCATCTTCATCCATTTCTCCAAGGTCAAAGCGGCCTGTCAGGACTCGGAGCAGGCTTTTATCGATTTCTTCTTCTTTAATCAAGCCATTTGAAATTGCATCCGGGATTCTTCTGTAATTGTAATTTTGCCAGGCACATTCAAGGTCGGTTCCGGCTGATATGCTTTTTGAGACTGCATCAGGAGCATCCGGTGAGAATTTATGGCCATTGTAAAAATCGGCTATGGCGTCACAATCTGAAACTACAAGATATTTATATCCCCAATCTTCGCGAAGGATCTTCTGCAATAATCTGGAATTACCGCAGCAGGGTTCTTCATCAAGGCGCTGGTAAGCACACATCACCTGCCTTACATCGGCTTCCTGCACCAATGCCTTAAACGCAGGCAGGTAGGTTTCATACAGATCTGCCAGATCGAGATTGCTGATATTGAGGGAATGACGACTCCATTCAGGGCCGGAATGCACTGCAAAATGTTTTGCACAGGCTAGCAGCTTTCTGTATTTAGCATCTTCAGGTCCCTGAAGGCCTTTTACTGCTGAAATACCCATTCTTGATGTCAGATATGGATCTTCTCCATAAGTTTCCTGGCCACGACCCCATCGCGGATCACGGAATATATTTATGTTGGGAGTCCACACAGAAAGACTCAGAAACCGTCTGTTTTCCTGCCCGCCTTGCTTTGCCTCATTGTACCTGGCCCGGACTTCGTCAGAAACAGCACTGAATACGCGGTAAACAAGGTCATCGTCAAATGATGCTGCCATCCCTACAGGTTCGGGAAAAACAGTAACCTTTTCATTATTGGCAAGACCATGAAGGGCTTCGCTCCACCAATTGAATTTCTTAATCCCCAGACGTGGTATTGCATCCGACTGGTCGCACATTAAAGTTACCTTCTCCTCTAATGTCAGGCGGTTGATAAGATCCTTTGCCCGCTCTTCAGAGCTTAATGACGGATCCTGAAAAGGATCTTTCTTACATGATATTGCAGTTAATAAAAAAACTACAGTTATTAAAATCAGGTTCTTCATAGACTTTTATATTATCTTATTCTTGACATGCAATGAAAGTAATTTCTTGCTTTTTCAAAGATGTAATTGTCAGGTTCCTTAGATTAATCTCCGGGCTGATAATTTAATAATCAAATCAATAAAGGTCCATTGCAAAAATGAAGAATTAACTAAAATCCAGCAGACAGTCAGTTCTCAAGGTCTCCTGTTATCTTAATTGATTTTCCGGCAGGGATAACAAAGCTTTTGGTTTTTTCACCATGTCGGACGACGCAGGAATTACTGTTGATTGATTTTATTTCACATGAGGTTAATTTTCCATCTGTCCAGCTTATACTCACCTCAAAACCACCTCTTGCTTTCAATCCTGAAACAGATCCTTCTTTCCAGCTCAACGGTAAAGCCGGCAAAAGAGATATTTCACCGGCATGACTTTGCAAAAGACATTCAGCAACACCGGCGGTGAATCCGAAATTGGCATCCGACTGGTTACTTGCCGGATTATGCAGATTGTTTGCTATACCGCCTCTTGGCATCAGATTACTGCCAAAACCTCTCCTCATTGGTGTAACACGGAAGAACTGCCTGATGGCTGTATCAGCCCTGATACCATTTTCAAGCCTTGCCCAGTCACATATATCCCATACACTTGTCCAGCTTAATCTTGAAACGCGGGGTTCAAGCCATTTTTGAATGGCTGCAGCAATTTCAGGATTTCCTCTCAATGTTATTGAGTTGCCGGGGAAAAAGCCGAAGTTTGCTGACATATTATGTCCTTCATTGCCTCTTATCCAGTCCTCAATCCATACCTGCAGAAGCCCATCTTTACCGATCATATAAGGAGGAATCTTATTCATTGCTTCAGCAAGGTTAACACTGAAATCCTGGTCGACGTTCAATATTTTTGCAGCCTCTATGCAGTGAGGAAACAGGTCTTTTATCATTCCTGTATTCATGGTTGTGCCCGGAGCAAGGAATGCCTCTTCCTCACCCTCACTTATAAAGAATCCCTGTTCTGGCGACATTGAGAACGGAATTACCAGGTAGTTATGTTTTGGTTCATAGGCCATTATATCCATCAGGAACCGTGCAGCTTCCTTCATTACAGGATAATACTCCCCAAGGAACTCAATATCACCTGTATATAGGTAGTGTTCCCAGATATGCTGACACAACCATACACCACCAACCGGCCACATTCCATAGCGGGCTGCATCAACAGGTGCGGTACCGCGCCATAGATCAGTATTATGATGAGCCACCCATCCGCCTGCATTGTAGTATAACTTTGCGGTTTTAGCTCCGTTCTCAGACAGATCTTTTATCAGATTAAACAATGGGATTGTGCATTCCGACAGATTTGTTACCTCTGCAGGCCAGTAGTTCATTTCTGTGTTTATATTGATAGTGTATTTACTTCCCCAGTTAGGCAGCAGATCCTGATTCCACCGTGCCTGCAAATTTGCAGGTTCGCTTCCCGACCTGCTGCTTGAAACCAGTATATATCGTCCGAACTGGAATATCTTAGAGAGGAGGTCCTGATCAGGGATCCCCTTCTTAAGATCAGTGATTCGCTCATCTGTAGGTTTTCCATTCATCATCGGGTCGCCAATTTTTAAGTGTACCCGTCCCATAAGTCCCGTAAAATCATTCAGATGAGTATTTTTCAGGATTTTAAAGTCTTTACCAGCAACGCCTGCAAGAATCTTTTCGCATACACCTGCCGGGTCTCCGCTTATGTCCTTATAATTAACAAAGCTTGTTGCGATTGTGAGAATGAATGTCACTGAATTGGCATTGGTCACAACAATGCTTGAGTCAGTAGAAACAAGCTTACCTTTATCTGGTGATGCAACAAGTGCGGTCTGAAATTTCATCCCTGGCCCTTCAACCCTGGCAATAAGCCAGCTGTCTTCTGCTGGCAGATATTTCCATATTCCATTCATTATGAGCTTATCATCCTTTGCTGATGTTTTCTCCAGAAAGGGACTTTTAAGTTTTGCTTCTACAGAGACTTCGCCTGGTTTGTCAGCTGAGATCTTAATCACCATTACATGATCGGGATATGACATAAATAACTCCCTGGTCATCATCACATCACCCTCTGTGTAACTTACCTTCACAATGCCGGTTTCCATATCCAGCTCACGATAGTAATCTTTTATGGAATCACCGGTTACCTTGAAGTCGAGAAGCAGGTCACCTATTGGCTGGTAGGCCTGTTGAGCTGCCGGCTTTCCATAGAAATGTTCATCAGCCAGTTTCTCAGCCTCCCTGAATTTACCGGCAAAGACAAGATCCTTGATTTGCTCAAAATACTTATACGCCTCAGGATCGTTATAATCATGTGGTCTTCCTGACCAGAAAGTGGATTCATTCAGGGCAATCCTTTCATTATGAACTTTTCCGAAAACATTGGCACCCATGTAACCGTTACCAATAAAGAGTCCGTCCAGCCATACCTTATCGGCAGGCTTTTCGTACCACAGTACCATCTCTTTCGATCCCGCTTGTTTGCTGGAGGAAATCGAACATGATGACAATAATGTCAGGCTTATGAGAACAGGAAACAGAAGAATCTTCATAATAAATGCTTGCTAAGGTTGGTTCATAGGCAGTATACTTACCTGGCAAACTGGACCCAGTCAACTTCAACGATGCTGCTGTCTTTGAGCACCATTACGAGATTATGTACTCCTTTCTGATATTTTGACAATTTGGCATTAACAGTGTTCAAAGAGACACTCCTGGGGATTTTAACTGTAGCAAGGAGGATGCCGTCGGGTTTATCGAGCCGAAACTCAAGAGTTCCACCATTCTGTGATGAGGCATTAACATGTATTGTTTTAAGCTTTTTATTCCCGAAATCGACAGCATTATATGCTATCCAGCTGTTCTGTTTGCCCAGTATTGCTTTCCAGCCTTTAAATGTATTGGTGGTATCGATGAATGCTAAGGAAACTCCGGCCAGGCTGATATGACTATAACGATCAATTTCTATTTTTCCAAGGGCGTTTGTGATACCAACACCACGATTGGTGGGAATTACTTTCCTGATAGTTCCGTCTTCATTAAAGAAGAGACTATCAATACAGACAGACCTGTTCTTATCAAACTTTGGAGAATAAGCGCTCTGATGGTAAAAGAGATACCACTGGCCATTGTACTGTACAAGTGAATGATGATTTGTCCATGTGCCCATTGGTGTCTCATCCATAATAACTCCGGTTACTTTAAAGGGACCTAAAGGATTATCACCCATGGCATATTCCAGCCTTTCAATTTTATTTTCAACATGAGGATAAGTCAAATAATATTTGCCACTCCTTTCGAAGAAAAAGGGCCCCTCCACCAGTCCCCTGGTCGGCAGATCTCCCAGGACAACAGGTTCGGATGCAAGTTCAGTCATGTTGTCCTTCAGACTGGCGGCAAATATTCTGTTCAGAGAGTAATATATATAAGCCTGACCATCCTTATCAATGAACACACTGGGATCGATACCCCGGACATTTGCGATCGGTTCCTTCTCCGGAATATATGGTCCCTCGGGTTTTTCAGCTATGGCAACACCTATTCCGAATCCCCTTCCGGTTTTGATATTTGCCGGGAAGTAGAAATAGTACTTCCCGTTTCTTTCAACACAGTCGGGAGCCCACATGCTGAATGAGGTCGGATTAACCCACTCGACTTTCTCCTGGCTTACAATAACACCATGGTCGGTCCATTCGGTCAGGTTTGAAGAAGAAAAAACATGGTAATCTTCCATACAGAACCAATCCTTACGCGGGAAGCTTTCGGGAGCGGGTATGTCGTGTGACGGGAACAGATACATCTTACCGTTGAAAACCCGGCCTGTCGGATCGGCGGTGAACTGATCACGGATAATCGGATTTTGTGAATAGGCAAAGGTGCTTGTTAATACCATTCCTGCCAGCAGCAAAGACTTAAAATATTTCATCGTTTTGAATTTTATTGTTAATTATTTAACACTACTTAGATTTACCTGCAATCTCACTTGCAGCCTTTGCAAGAAAGAGATAGTCGGCACTGCCTCCTATTGTAACTTCATTTTCACCCCAGAGGAAAGGCCAGTCATCTTTGTTTTCAAGGAAATCAGGTTTCAGCAGAATCAATCCGGGAACAATACCGCCTGCAATAGTCGTGAAATCAGCCCTGTTGGTTCCATAGGCAACTTTCTTGGAACGAGTTCCTACAGCATTTACAAACGATGTATTTGAATATGGATGACATCCAAAAATGTAATTCAACCCTTTAAATACATATTCCTTATTCATTACATCAGGGAATGCCTTATAAGCATAATAGTTTGTAATAGCCCAGCTGACGACAGTGCCGCTTCCTCCCCAGGTTCCGAGTGATATCGGCACACCGTAAGGATTCTGTTTTTCGATCTCGGCAAGTGATTCTTTATATTTAACAACATAGTCTTTCAGTCTGGCTTTAAAAGCATCATCCATATATGGCAAAGCTTTAAGCGCGGAGAGAAGGCCTCTCCCTGCAAAAGCTCTCTGAGGGCCGCCTGCCGGACCACTTTGTGGTTCAAGCGAGGTCCATATCTGTTCCAAGAACCTGTCGGCATATTTCTTTTCTTTTGTAGTGATATATAACTGGAGCACCACATCCATGTCAGAGCCCCGGCGCATCATCATCTGATTACTACCGGTAGTGTTAGTGTTTTTAGATGCTTCATTAGCCTCCTCCAGTAATCTTTTGGCGCAAACCAGGCTCCTCTCGGCTAAATCGTTATTGAAACCTCTGAGGGCACGGCTTGCGGCCGCCAGGGTTGCAGCAGTTGAATAATCTAAATATGACTGGCGGGTAGTGAATGCCCATCGATCATCCAAAGTCCCGCTTGATTTACCGTCTGTTTCGTAAGGTTTGAGATTTGGATTGTATGGAAGATTATCGGTTTCAGTCATTGCATCTCCCAGGTGATGATACTGATGAAGGTTGGGAACTATGATTCCCTGTACCGGGTGGCCAATATTTTCACACTGAGCAACAAGGTTCAGTGTGCCATGCTCGATTTGCTGCAAAATATCCGGCTTACCGTCGGGACGATGAATATCTACATACCGTGTTTTCTGGTCAATATATGTTTCATCCCTGTCAATCCTGAGAACTTCCCAGGCTTCGACAAATCTTGAAACGACGCTGTTATGAGAACCAGTCTGAATGTCGAAATCGCCGGCATCGAACCATCCGCCCACTGCCATATTTGGAATGCGCTCAAGCGGTTTATATTTTGTATCTGTGGTTTTACCCATCCTGTAACCGTCAAAATGCTGGTGATTAAGAGGAGCCTGAAGGCAGTCATCAAGGTAAGGTACTCCATGCCAGACACGGTAGGCTTCGTTCACTTCCATGTGATCCATTTGCACCGGGAACCATACATCAAGTGTCGGATGCCAGACATTTTCATAAACATTTGATGCAATCAGAAAGGTATTTGTTCTCTGATCGCCATACTGGATATAGTAAACACCGGGCTCTTTTACTGAGGAGAAATCGAACCAGGCATAATTATAGCGCAGGTATTTTCCCCAGGCTTTTACTTCACCCTTGAGTTTCTCAACAGATTTGCCTTCTGAAGTAATCTGGTATACAGATGCAGTTTTTAAAGGTGTATCATTCACATCCATTTCAATAACAGCGATCTTTTCCTGATCCGGAACGTAGCCTGACTGGGAGAATCCAATAACAGGTTTTCTGATCCAGTTTGATATAGTATTAGGTTCGACGTACCATGTCAGGACCTTACCGGTTTTATTTGCCGGGAGTAAGCTCCTGACAACAAACCATCCGTTTTGTGCAAGGTTGCGGCCGTCAAAAAGCATCAGCTCAGCATCGAGGCCCTTTATTTTTACCATATTTTCGGGGTCTTCAGGAGCGAGGATAAAGGTTCTTCCTGTTGCCAGAGGCAATGGTACAATGAATTCACTCCTTCCTCTGTCATCAAATGTATTATGACCTGCAAACTGAGGTAATTTTTTGCTTGCAGGTTCACTTTTGGTATTGCTCGAAGGATATTTTGGGAAATTACCCGGCCTGCCGTCTGCCAGATATGTTTTTTCAAAATATGCTGAAGGTAAGAACTCAAGATTTAATCCTGCATTTCCTTCAAGCTCCTTAGGCAATGGTTTGTCGAGAGAGACGGTAATCTCCACTCCATTATCTTTGGCAGTGACACTGATCCTGGCATTAAAATTGAAATCTTTATAACTCAGATCAGTGTTAATGGTTTTTCCGGTCGCATCAACTTTCCGGTCAACTACGGTTGGAATCAGATCCCATTGTTCCGGTGTATTCTGTAATCTTATGGCACCACCTGTCGATGTTCTGACCCCGTGATGAATAATTTCAATTCCGGCAGTTTTTTCATCGAAAAACATACCTGTATACTGGTTGCTGTACACCAGGACATTTACTCCCCGGGTCTCAAAATATCCCTGATCATTCAGGACAAGTTTCTGGCCAAAAGCATAACCTGATTGAATGATTAAACAGATTAAGACACTCACAAACACTAAAAGCAATCTATAATTGCCTGATTCCTCCTTTATTAAGTTCTTCATTTTATATTTCATTTAATGGTTTGTCGATATATGTGTTTAAAGTACAGCCTGCATCTGTAATGCTATGTACCGAAATAAACATTGCAATGGTGTCATATCCCGGAGGTGTATATACATAGAGTTAACGCTCACCTTTGGTTACATCCGAACTATAGGTTTATTACTTAAATATTCTTGGAGCAAAATCATTAAGTGCTCTGCGCCATGTGAGCCATTCGTGAGCGGTACCCTGTGATTCATGGAAAACAATGTGTTTGATACCATGAGCTTTCAGAGCATCAACTGTTTCCTTC
>JADDYF010000005.1 GCA_015712185.1 Bacteroidales bacterium | reverse complement strand
TTCTATGATCTTGCCGATATTTTCACGCACGACCGCGGGTATTTTAATATTGTAATCTTCCGGAGCAATATTGAATTTTGAGGTTGCAGTGATCCCGCCGGGAACTACCTCGATTGTTCCCTTTTCAGTTATTCTTTTAGTAACGTCATGTATATAGAGCTCTCCCTCCACAGTCACATCATATTTGCCATTTCTTGTGAAGTCCACTTTTGAGATATCTGTGATCTTACCCTTGAACGTTGATCTGGGGAATTTCTCTGACTCGAGGTAATTCTCATTAAAATGTTCCTCCATAAAGGCTTTGGGAAAATGGAAAGATCTTATAAGCACCTGAAATACAATCTCTCCTGTTGAAATATCAAGCACGCTCGCAACCTGGTTGTTATCGGCTTTAATATCCTCAACTGGTGTATGTGAGAAAAAACCTATAAATCCGTTCTTTGTCATATATTTCTGAGCACTGGAACCCAGTGGCAGAGTCAGAATTAATATAAGCAAGAATAAGTGTTTCATAACACGTTTGTTAGAAATTGATCAATATAGAGATTTCACAGATATATACATAATGTTCAACAATTATTTAACAGCATTGTTCTTTACCTGAATTGACCGGTTATGCTTTAAGGTTGCTTTTTAAGTGTAAATACCCGTGAGATATTAAATCCGAAATGTATATCTCCCTTTCCCCAGCTTCCCGTAGTTTCACCAATAAAACCCTTTTCAATCATTGCCAGAGAATTCGTGAATATCAGCTGGAATACATGTCCGCCTGTCTCAATATCAAACCCGACTGAAAGAGGATCATAGACCTGCTGACTCAGATATGATTTCGGATTCAGAAGGTAATAATATTCCACGTTGAAGCTTATCCGTTGTGTCAGCTTTATTCTGCCGCCGGCGCCCACGGCATAGAGGTCATTCGGATCAAGCTCTGTTGCTACAAGGTTTCGATGTACAAATGCCGGTGCCAGCTGGAGAGAAACAGTCTGGTTGATCTTCCGGGCGATAAGAACCTGTTCTACGTATGAAAGCCGGGAAGAAAAATAGTTGGTCCTCTCAGGATCGGGCCATTTAACAGATGCCAGGGCAACAGAAGATAACGCACTTACTGAAACAGGCATGAACCTTGCACCCGATGATTGCCTGAGAATGGTAAACTTGGCAAAACCATCGAATGTCTTTTCGTAGGTTCCCCTGCCGACACCAACCATCAGCCATTTTAATATACCGTATTCGAGGCTGAAATGGATATTCGCCTGATCGAGACCAAAAAACTCATAGGCTCCTGAATTGATTTTGCCGAAGCGATGTGAAATCCTGAAGTCAAGCTGGCCCGGAGGCATTCTTTCAATTGAATGTCCGTTCATTACCCTTGTCGATTTGAATGTTGCAGTAGTATAGATAATTTCAGGCTGGGCATTCTCATTAAGGAGGTTCATCAGATCATCCTGTGCATAAATTTCTACTGGGATTATCAGGAGAAGAAGAACAGAAGAAAAGTATCTCATGGTGAATTGCTGTTTGTTAGTTGTTAGGAGTTCCGTTCTTAAACCAGATTTCAAACTGTGTTATAAGGCATGGTTTCAATTTGCTGCCGTTCTTAGGCATGGGTGAGTAAGTTCCGGTATGGTTAATTGCTCCGGAGATTGCCGCAGCCTGGCTCCTGACATCAGCAAAATCTTCAAGTCGGATGCCGTTTCCGGAAGTTGCTGCAGTGGCATTTGAATGACATGAGAGGCAGTTATTCGCCAGCATGGGTACGATCTTCCCGCTGAAAGTTACATTCGTGGTATCGCATGCTGTATTTAAAGAAGGATATAGCGCTTCTTCATTGTCGTAATAACATGAGGTGGCAGACAATAAAAATGTAACAAATGTTACAATTAACTGAAATGATCCCTTCATGGTATTAAATCCTAATTATTTAAATATCCGTTGCTTATCCAGATCTCAAATTGTCTGATTCTGCATGCGGAGAACAAGACTGCAGGAGGCATTCTGGTAACACCATTTCCTCTTAAAGCGTTTATCAGCAAGCCGCTGCCGGCTGCAGCAGCAACATTAATATAATTTTCGAGAGCCACTCCGCCCTGTGGCAAAGATCCGCTATGACAACCTGTACATGAAGTTTTCATTACAGGCCAGATAACTCCGGAAAAAGTAACCGGGTTGACAGTGTCGCAGGTTTCACCGCAAAACTGGTTCAGCGCTCCGTAACGTATCCAGGCGGCAATAGAGTCAATCTCCGCCGATGTAAGCTGAGGACTTGCCGCAGGAGGCATCTTTTCCTCTCCTACTGCAGTAGTTATTACCTCATATAATTTGCTTTCGTTGAGATTACCAGGAAAGACCGCTGCCATGGTTGTACTGTAGCTCGAAAAGATATATCCCTCAGTATGGGTTATAGCGTCATGACAACCTGTTGAAGCACAACGTGAGACGAGAACAGGCAGGATATCGCGGGAGAAGCAGGCATACGGATTGACATAACCGCTGCTCTGCCCGGTAGTGTCAGGACATGTGGTCAGCATAGCGCCCTGCTCAATCCATAGTCGGATGATTATCCGGTTTTCCAGCGATAAAGGCTGGTCAGGAGGCATCTTATTCTCACCTGAAGT
>JADDYF010000459.1 GCA_015712185.1 Bacteroidales bacterium | reverse complement strand
GATAACATCCAGTTCATCAAGCTTATGCTTCTCAAGCTCTTTCCTGCTTGTTGGGAGCCATTTGGTTATACTGTAACCGGATTCCAAGCTAAAAATATCTGATAACCTCCAAAAGTATATAATGTTTCAGATTCTCTATATTTAAAGTGCTTTTTATCGTTCCGGCCTGATTGTTGCATATATGTTTTACTCAAAAGTTCAGTGTTATTTTGTCACATGGACCAGGTTACAGGAGGAATAATGGATATAAAAAAGATCATACAGCAGCATAAACAGCTTTGCTCACTTATTTCGGAAAAAAGAATAAAGCAAAGTCTTGATATCCTTGCCGATATGATTACCGGCGCCACATCAGGCGATTTACGTGATGAGTATGAGGATATTGTTATGACTTACCGGAATATGCTCACATATACAATAGAAGGTGTAAAAGATCCTGAACGCGAAAAGGTCTATCTGAAGCTGATCCAGTCAATCCTCGGACTTTCGGACCGCGTAAGACAGGACATATTGTCACATTTCTCGGGATGGAACACCTACTGGGTAAAACAACAGACGGAAAAAGAACAGAAGCTGACAGGCAAGACGATCGTTGAGACAGTGGATGACCTGATGTTCAAATCAGAACTCGACGAATGGCTTAAACTGAGCCAGGAGCTGATCCCTAATCCTGAATCAGCAATAGCCAGGAAGCACAAACGGCTCATAAAGAACATCTTTAACCATCTTTGGCTGACCGACTATTATGGCGAAGCTGAAGGAAGTCTCATTTCAATTATTCTGAACTCCGGAAAATTCAGGTGGTACGAAACCAGCCTGTTTACAACGGCTATTACTCTGAGTGCATTAAGGACCTGGCAGACTGAAAAACTCCTGTTTCTCACAGATATATATCAATCGGGACAGGACCAGGTGATGGAACGGGCTCTAGCCGGACTGATCCTGAACCTGCATTATTATAACGGAAGAGTGCTTCTCTATCCGCAGATCACCTCAAGGATCAGGGAGATGAGTGCAGCCACCCTGTTCAGAGAACATTGCAGAATAATTGTATTGCAGACAATCAGATCGCGCGAGACAGAGAAGCTGAGCAGGAAGCTGCATGATGAGATCCTGCCGCAGGTAGCAAAGCTCAGGCCGAGAATTGAGGAGAAACTCGACCTGGATAACATCCTCCCCAAGGATAAAAATGAAGAGAAGAATCCTGACTGGTCGGAAATGATAACCGGCTCGGATGAAATATTCAAGACCATGGAGGAACTGACAAAGCTGCAGATGGAGGGAGCCGATGTGTATATGTCTGCTTTTGCCAACCTTAAGCATTTTGACTTTTTCAAGGACTTCCAGAACTGGTTTGTCCCGTTTTATCCCGATCATGAGGTTGTGGACGAGATTTTCAGGGATGATGTGCTCGGGCCGGGAACCAATGAGCTTGCAGAAGCTTTATATAAAACACCTTTTATCTGTAACTCCGATAAATATTCGCTTGTTCTTAACCTGAAGTATCTTCCGTCATCGCAGAAAAATATGATGCTGAAAGTGTTCCGCATGGAAATCGAGGGACTGCAACAGCTTGAGGATGATGAATCTATAACGGATCCCACCAGGAAATTCAGAATAAATGTCACTCAATATCTTCAGGATTTTTACAGGTTCTTCAAGCTTTCACCGTACAAAAAAGAATTTGAGGATATTTTCACCGGTAAACTTGATATTTATAATTCTGAATTCTTCAGGATAACATGCAATGCACAGGAAGCAGAAGCCGGACTTGCAGACTATTTCTTCAGCAAGGACTTTTATGACGATGCTCTTGCCCTTTACCTGAAGCAGGCAAAAGAAAAGCCCGATGATGCATTGTTGTATGAAAAGACAGGTTACTGCTGCCAGGAGACTGGTGATTATGAATCAGCGCTTAAATATTATATGCGGGCTGAGATGATCGACAGAAAGGTGTGGACTATAAAAAAGATAGGATTCTGCCTGCGCCGGCTGGGAAGGACAAACGAAGCTCTCGATTATTACATCGAGGCTGGTGAGATGGAGCCTGAAAATATTCACACAGCTATAATGACAGCTCATTGTTACCTCGATCTCAGGGAGTATGAAAATGCATTGAAGCACTATTTCATTGTTGAATATAAAGAACCTGGTAACCTTAGGATACTGCGGCCTATTGCATTCTGTTATTTTGCCCTCGGCAGATTTGACGATTCTGAAAAATATTATGAACGGCTCTCGGCTGGTAAGCTCAATGCTCACGACCTGATCAACATGGGTCACCTTGCTCTGTGTAAAGGCAGAAAGAAAGATGCAATTGATCTTTACAGGCAAAGTATAATAAGTGGTGAAATATCCAGGGAAAAGTTCATGACCATCTTTACCGATGACCGGCAAATGCTGGTTTCACTGGGAGTCAATGCTGATGATCTCCCGATTCTTCTTGACTATCTTTTATTTATAATCGGGTAGAGACTGTATCCCTGGGTGGCGGAGGTGGTGGTGGAACGCCGGGATCAGGTGGATGGTCACCAGGGTAGGTTCTTCTCTGACCGTCCGGCCTTCTGTCACGGTTGCCTCTTCCAAAGCTCCTGTTATTGAGTGAATCATTATCACGGTTCCTCCTGCCCTGCCTGATCATTTCCTGACGCCGCTCATCCATTTCCTTGATCCGTGCAAGCTGCTCCTTTGTCAGTTTCGAATCGATCTCCTTCCTGAACTCCTTCATGTTTGTTTCAAGCTCCTTCCTGAAATTGCTCTGAACCTCGCTGTTCAATTTTGCATATTTGGAAAGTATCTTTTCAATCTCTGCTTTCTGTTTCTCATCAGGCTGGATCATATTATAAAATCCTTCCCTGAAACGCTCTTCGGAAAAATACATCCTTACAGGTCTGAGCCTTTGGAATCTGATCTGGGCAGATGTAAGCATGCCGAGCACGAATCCGACTACAAGTGTAATCAGTAATATAAAAATAGACTTTGCTTTCATGTTTAAGATAATTAATTACCTGTTAACAGGCAGACAATACTCTCATCATAACTATCACCAAGCCCCAGGAAAGAATCAAATGAAATTGATCCCTCCATCAGAAAAATTGATATCAGCAATACAACAATAGCAGCTACACCTGTCAGAACCACCCTGTAGAACGCGTAATTAAGGCCTCTGATGAACTCTGTCTGGCGGTTGACGACTTTTCCTGCAGTAAATATTTTGTCAATGACCTTTTCGCTGAATCCTCCGCTGAAATCAAAGGAAATACCTTCATCTTCCAGCTGCCTGGCGATTCCCCCTGAATCTGAATCAGGTTCCATTGAACTGATAATGAGTTTCTTAATCTCTGAAGGTTTCATATTGACTATAAATTTTCCAAAATTCCCTTTAACTGTTCCTGTGCCCTTGAAAGCCGTGAGAGAACTGTTCCCAGGGGCAGACCAAGTATTTCTGCAGTTTCTTTCGTTGAATAACCCTGCAACATTCTCATCGTTACTATTATCCTGAACTTGGGGTCCATTTTCTGCAGTGCCTTGTTCACTATTTCCTTAGCCTCTATTCTATCCTCATTCTCATGATGTCCAACCTCAAATTCATGCATCTCACTGTTTCCTTTCTGCGAAAACATTGAGAAAAACCGTTTTCTTCTCTTTATCTCATTCAGGGTCAGATTAACTGCAATCCTCTGTATATATGTTGACAGTTTTGCTTCTCCCCTGAACTCGGACAACGAATGATACAATTTTACGAACACATCCTGTCCGATGTCTTCAGCATAAACCGAATCTCCTAGCATTCCTTTTACCGTTCTGGCAACCATTTTCTGATACCGGCATACAATCTCCCCGAATGCACGCTTATCACCGCCAAGTGATGCCTTTACCAGTTCATCCTCCCCGAACTGCCGGTATGATCCGTTGATCATTATTCTTCTTTTAGACAATATCCCCGATGCAATTATTCCCGAATGTTAATTTTTATTAACATAAATTCTGCGGCGGAAGAGATTTCCGCGGATTTCATCAGATTCTTACTCCCCGGCAAGAGCATTCTCCTTGACAAGTATAACTTCGTAATCCTTTGTATACCTGATCAGATACAGCTTCTGATTCTCCAGTCCGTCAAATATATTCCTGCGTACAAAGTTAAATTCAGTCTGCAACAGATCAGGATTATGTATTTCAGGATGAACAATAAAATCCTTCCCGTGTATTGCCATTCCGCTCAGAAAGTAATATGCAATATCATATCCTGTCCATGCATAACTCATCTCACCGGGTTCTGTAAGGAATATTTTTCGGTAATCGGAATTAAACTCCTTTACATCATCTTTATTGTAATCTATCCAGTATGGAGAATACACCATTATGTCGAGATCGAAGAAATATTTGGGATCCAGATTATCGATACCCCTTATTGCCGGATACCCGATCACCTTTATATCGAATTTTCTGAGCAGTGCATGAATGTCCTGCATTGTCTCGCTGATTACCGGACCATCCTCAGAGGCAATGATTATAACATTCCCCATACTTTCGGATAGTGCATGACTAAGCCTGTTTATTGAATCATTATCAAAAGTTGAGCGGCCATAAAACAGAAATTCCTTGAATCGTATTTCTTCATAGGGTATCCTTGAGGCAAGTTCATTAATTAGCTTATCCCTGAAATTCTTCACACTCTGGTCTGTTCCTGCAGTATCTGAATGAATGAATACAAAATTGTGATCAGAAAACTCACTTGCTTTTTTTGCTATATAAGTCTGAACAACATCAAGCGATGAATTTACTATGAAGAGTTCAGGATTGTTTATGAGAACAGAATAATTGATAAGGGGAACAGGCGACACCACCGGAATTCCAAGTTTCCCGGCAAACCGGGCTGCGATCGCCAGATTATAAGAATATGCAGGTCCGATTATCAGATCCATATTGTCAAGCCTGCCGGACTCTATGAGGCGTGTCAGATCAACAGTATCACTTTTAATATCATAAGAATGCAGGTTGATATTAAGACCAAGGGTCCTCAGGGTGTCGGCAGCAAGCAAAATGCCGTTGTACATTTCGATAAATCCCTTGCTTCTTGAATAAATCCAGTCTTCAGGCCTCCTTAGAGGTCTGTAGATTTTTTTTCCCTTAATCCATTTTGAGGAATCGATTTCAATCCTGTCGGAGTTTTCGTTCAGATAAAAAGGAAGAAGGACCGCAACATCATATGATCCTCTAAGGTTCCGTACCGGGGTATAGCCGGTCGGACGCACCCATTCCACAACCGAATCACTAACAGCAACAGGTATAGTATCAGGTACAGGTATTATTCTTTCAGGAGCCCGTTCCATCTTTGCTACGGGGATCCTGATATAATCGCCAACCTGAGGAAACCGCTGTTCCCTGTTTTCCCTTCTTAACTCTCTTAATGTAAGTCCATATTTCTCTGCAATTGAAGCCATCGATTCACCCCTCTCAACCTTATGAAATAAATATTTTGAGTCCTGCACTGCAAACTCCTGCTTATCTGTCATAAAAGGTTTCCTTGGAATGGCAATCTCCGCCCCTACTGGTAATTTGTTGATTTCAATCCCCGGATTGCTTTCAATTATGTCATTTTCCGAAACACCATACGATTTTGAAAGTGAATATATAGTTTCTCCGGGCTGAAGATTATGATAAATATATTTGCTCTCATCGCGCGGTTGTTTTGCCGGTGCGGAAGGAAGCTCCGATGGTTCTCTGACCAGGCTCACCGGGATCCTGAGAGTCTGACCTTCATTGACACCATATACTGCAGGCGGATTTTCCCTTGTCAGCTCTTCAACAGTAAGTCCATATGCTCTTGAAATGGAATATGCTGTTTCACCTTTTTTGACAATGTGAACATAATAAGGTATTCCCGAAATCACAATTTTGTTCTTTGATCTTTCAACAACAACCTGGGAATCAACCGTAAGAAGATTGCTCAGGAGGAGCATTGAAGTCAGTATTATCCTGAAAAATATCCCGGTTCTCATTCTGATATCATTTGAAGTTTTCCAGGAATGCCCTGCAATTATTTTCTATTCTTTGAGCCACATTAGTAATATTCTCACGCAGGAATTTTTCACCTGTAATTTTTTCATACAATTCTATATATCTGTCTGATACTTCATTAACAAAAGCATCCGACATCTCCGGTACTTTCTGCCCCGTTTTACCCTGGAATCCGTTTTCCATTAGCCATTCCCTTACAAATTCCTTCGACAACTGTTTCTGCGGAAGTCCCTTATCGAATCTTTCCAGGTAGCCCTCCGCATAAAAATACCGTGAAGAATCCGGGGTATTTATCTCGTCAATAAGATATATTTTACCATCCTTTTTACCGAATTCATATTTTGTATCTACAAGAATCAGACCATGTTCTGCAGCTATCTGCGCACCTCTCAGGAATACTCCCATCGTATACCTTTCAATCAGTCCATACTCCTTTTCAGGTATAAGTCCTCTTTCAATTATCTCTTCGCGCGAGATATCCTCATCATGACTCCCATGCGCAGCTTTAGTAGTCGGGCTGATGATTGGCTGAGGAAGCCGCTGGTGTTCTTTCATTCCGTCCGGAACAGGTACTCCGCAGATCTTTCTTGCCCCTGACTTATATGAGCGCCACGAACTCCCTGTCAGATAAGCTCTTACAATCATTTCAACCGGATAAGGTTCGCACTTATGCCCGAAGGCTGCATTTGGATCGGGTGTGGCAATAATCCAGTTGGGTACAATATCTTCTGTGGCTTTAAGGAATTTCGATGCTATCTGATTAAGCACCTGTCCCTTATATGGTATACCACGGGGTAGAACAACATCAAAAGCCGATATCCTGTCTGAAACGATCATCAGCAAATAATCATTATTGATGTTATAGACATCCCTGACTTTTCCTCTGTAGATACCCTTCTGACCGGGAAAATTAAAATCCGATCTGATAATTGTCTTATGCATAGTTACTATTTTTTCCCTTTACCTGAATATTCTATTGTCCGCCGGGTGACTCTTTCTCTTCCTGTTCATAGGCTTTTACTATCCTCTTCACAAGCTTATGACGGACAATATCCCTTTCATCGAATTTAATTATCGAAATCCCTTCGATGCCTTCCAGTATCCGCATCGCCTGCAGAAGCCCCGATTCATTTTTCCTTGGAAGATCAATCTGAGTCGTATCACCCGTCATAATAAACTTCGAATTAATGCCCATACGTGTAAGAAACATCTTCAGCTGGCTTACTGTGGCATTTTGCGCCTCATCCAGTATCACGAATGCGTTTTCCAGTGTTCTGCCTCTCATAAATGCAAGCGGAGCTATCTGAATAGTACCATCCTCAAGCCAGGTCTCAAGCTTCTTGAACGGCAGCATATCATGAAGTGCATCATATAACGGTTGCAGGTAGGGATCAAGCTTCTCTTTTACATCGCCGGGAAGAAATCCGAGTCTCTCGCCAGCCTCTACAGCAGGCCGGGTAAGAACTATCTTCTTTACCTCTCTTTCTTTCAATGCCCTGACTGCCAGCGCTATGGAAGTATATGTCTTGCCCGTTCCTGCAGGTCCGTCAGTAATAATAAGATCATTTATCTTATAATCATGTACCAGGAGGAGCTGGTTTACTGTCCTTGCCCTTATTGGTTTACCGCTTGTGCCGAAAACGAGAACCTCTTCAAAATCACCGTTTGTGGCAGATCTCATGTGTTCTTTGTCAAAGAGGTATTTTTCAAGATCCTGCTCATCGAGCCGGTTATATTTCCGGTAATATTCAATTAGTTCATTAAACTTCTCGGCAAAAATGGTAATCTCCGATTCCTCACCGATGCATTTCATTTCGTTGCCACGGACAAGTATTTTGATTTTTGGGAAAAAACTCCGGATTTTGTCAAGCAGCGTATTGTTTGCGCCAAAAAATACGACAGGATCTATATCCTCAAGAAAAATAACTATCTCTGTCATTAAATCTTAACAGTTAACAGCACCTGTAGCTTTTATTCAGTTTAAACCGGCAACCGGCTAATAGTTTATAAATAATTCCCTTTGAACTTTGCAAAGTAAGTTTAATTTTCATTAGAAGATTATCTTTGTCGTAAGATTTTTCCTTATGCCTGTAATAACATTAACCACAGAATGGAAGCCGGATGATATCTATTCCGGTATCATTAAGGGGAAATTATGCAGCATGTGTCCGGGAGTTACAATAATTGACAACAGTTGTAGTATTCCTGCCCTGAACATTTCTCATGCGGCATTTGTGATAAGGAACACTTACAGCAACTATCCTAAAGGCACAATCCATATTATTTGTGTTCATACTGAACCAGTTAACGACCAGGAATACCTGATAGTGAAGGCAAGGGATCATTTCTTTATCGGAACCGACAATGGTATTTTTAACCTTATACTCAATGCAGAACCTGACGAAGTGGTGAGTATCAGACACGGAAAAGACACAGATGAGCTTGATGTTTTTGTAAAAGCTGCTGCCGGCCTGCTCACAGGCAGGAAGCCTTCTGATCTGGGAACTCCGATAAAAAATGTTCACGAACGTCTTCCTCTCAGGGCTACTATAGATAAAGATGTTATTATCGGAAGCATTATTTTCATTGACTCATACGGCAATGCAATATCCAACATAACCAGGGAGGTATTTGACAGGGTATTTGAGAATAAGAATTATCGTATACTTATTCAGAGCAACAAGAATTATATCGATAAGATATCACGGAAGTATAGCGACCTTCCTGTCGGTGAGATGCTTGCAAGATTCAACGCCCTCGAGCTGCTCGAAATATCGATCAATGGTGCAAATGTTTCGGAATTGCTCAGCCTTTCAATTGGTTCGGTGGTAAGGATCGATATGCTTTCCAAAGCTGCCTCACCGAACCGGCTGTTTTAATACCTGTAATTATGGAGAAAATGAATGAATGTGGCAGGGAGTTTAAGAAACTCCTTGGAATAATTGATAAATTAAGGGCCACCTGCCCATGGGATATGAAGCAAACTTATGAAAGTCTCAGAAAGCTGACCATAGAAGAGACTTATGAACTTGCTGATGCCATATTCTCGGGGAATGAAGATGCACTGAGAAATGAGCTGGGTGATCTGATGCTTCATATCGTTTTCTATGCCAAAATAGGTTCGGAAAAAGGCTCATTTACCATGACCGATGTACTGAAAGGGATAAATGACAAGCTGGTTTACAGGCATCCGCACGTATTCGGCGATGTCAGGGTCTCAGGTCCGTCTGAAGTTGAGGAAAACTGGGAAAAGCTCAAAATTAACGAAAACGACGGGTATAAACCTGTTCTTTCGGGCGTACCATCATCACTTCCTGCAATGGTTAAGGCAAACAGGATACAGGAGAAGGTCAGGGGAGTAGGATTTGACTGGGAGAAGCGTGAACAGATATGGGACAAGGTACTTGAAGAAGTATCGGAATTAAAGACTGAGGTAAGGAATCATAATACAGAAACAATTGAGAGGGAACTCGGGGATGTTATCTTTTCCATAATCAACGCATCACGGCTTTATGGCCTTGATCCTGAAGCCGCCCTCGAAAAGACTAACAGGAAGTTTATTAAACGTTTCAACTATCTTGAGAGAGAGACTCTCAGGAAGGGTATTTCACTCCGCGACATGACACTGGATGAGATGAATGTGATCTGGGAGAGAGCGAAGGAGGAAGACTGATCACTTAAATATATAACTCAGCAGCTGATATAAGACCTTTGCTGCCACAAAATCGGGAGCTTTATTTCCCGCCGACGGACAGAATTCAACGACATCAAACCCTCTCACCTTTTTATTACGGGTAACGTCTCTGAGGAAATGCATCAGTTCATAATAATCCGGCCCGCCCGGCTCAGGCGTTCCTGTTGAAGGCATTATTGACGGATCAAAAACGTCGAGGTCAATTGTAATATACACATCCTCAGCGAGCATGCCAGATGCTGCTGTGTAGAGCTTCTTGTTGTAAAACAAATCATGGGAATAAAAGATCCGCTCTTTTTCCGCATATATAAGTTCCTCTGCTGACATGCTCCGTATGCCAACCTGCACTACAGGAGCAAATTCACGGATCCTCGCCATTGTACATGCATGATTGAACTTTGAACCCTCGTATTCCTGCCTTAGGTCGGAATGTGCATCAAGCTGAAGTACTGACAGGCCGCTGAAATATTCGGAAAATGCCCTGGCAGCGCCAATGCTCACTGTGTGATTTCCGCCGACAGTTACAGGAAATTTTTTATCATTAAGGAGCTGCCGGATCTTCATGTATACAGCCTCAATGAGATATTCCGGAGTACGGTTTTCCAGAACAGGATCAACCGTATGGATACCTCTCCTGTGGACCTCGGTGCCTGTTTCAATATCATAAAACTCGAGATTCACAGAAGCCTCCATGATGGCATCAGGTCCCCTGTCCGCTCCACTCATCCATGTGCTGGTGGAGTCATACGGAACGGGAACAATGATTATTTCCGAACCGGCATAATCATAAACCACTTCGGTGCCTCCAAAATTCATAGTCTACCTGGATGATTTATTTTTCTTTGGACCCCTGGGTCTTCTTTTTTGTGGTCCGGGCTCCCTTTTCAGCTGATTCCGGTTTCTTTTTCAGGGCAGGTTTTGTCTTTTCTTCCGGTTCTTTCTTCACGGTGGCAGATTCCTTAACTCTGCTGCTTTCTTTCTTTTTTGATGCTGCTGCTTTTACAGTTTCAGATTCCCGCTCTTTTACCTTTTCCCTAGTTTCCTCAACTTCCTCATGTTTTTCTGGCTCCTCTCTGACCAGAAGATTCAGTTTCTGAAGGATATTGTACCAGAGCACAACTTTCCTGATATCGCTGGTATAGACCCGCTCCCTGCTGTATTCCGGAAGGACTTCGGTAAAATAGGCTTTGAGCTTATCGTTCTCAGACTTGGGATCAACAGCCGGGCCACCTTTCTCTTTTTCAAATATCAGATCGAACACCTTCCCGAGAGGCATATCTTCCTTCTCGGTAAATATTGAGATTTCGTCGAGCGAACTTACTTTTGCTGAACTGAAGGCACTGCTTCTTTTTTTTGTTTCGAGATGCTCAACAATTATTGCATTCTTGCCCTGGGCAATAAACCTGAATAGTCCGGGTTGTCCTGATATTGCCAGAATATCTTTTAGAATCATATATTTACTTTTGGTGCAAATTTAATCCTTGTATTGAATTGAGTGACCTGTTGATATTATTTTTATCCTTTACTAAGGCATGTTTCTCTCTTTTTTAATTCTCTCATAGGCTTCGTTTACCTTTTTAAACTTTTCGTCCGCAACTTTTTTGAAATCTTCACCAAGGTGATTTACCTTATCGGGGTGATATTTCATTGCCATTCGTCTGTAGGCTTTTTTTACCTCCTCATCAGATGCTGAGGGATCTATCTCAAGTATTTTATATGAAGAATCTGTTTCAGGTATAAACATGTTCTTTATCGACTGATAATCGGTAATGCTTATCCCTGTGTATCCCGATATTTTTTCAATCAGGTCAATCTCTGACTGGTGTAATCGCCCGTCAGCAAGAGATACATTGAATAGAAGGTGAATGAGCTGAAGACGCGACGAATAGTCCATATTCATGCTTATCTGCTGGCATACATCCCTCAGGGGTATATCCTGTTTCAGCAGGTCTCTCAGCATCATAGTTGCTTCACCAGCAGCGCTGCTCCCGAACTGCCTGACGAAGAACTGCTTAACATACTCAAGTTCCGATTTTACGACCTTACCATCCGCTTTCATGACGGCAGCCAGAAGAACAAGAAGACTGACACCGAATGCTCCCTGGGTTGTCCGGCTATCGCCCGATGTATAGGTTCCGCTGGTAGTTGTTATTGTGGCGTTATCAATAAATGAACCGACAAGAAAGCCGAGCAGACCACCAATAGGCCCTCCCATTGCCCAGCCAAGACCTCCGCCGATCCATTTTCCAAATCTTCCCATATATTGATTCAGGCATTTAGGTGGTTCAGAATATCCTCATGGATCTTCAGAATCGCAGGTATGATCATATCATTCTCAGAATTATTGATCACATAATCAGAGAGTTTCATTCTCGATTCATCATCCATCTGGTTGCTGATCCTTTCCATAATTTGCTTTCTCGATAATTTCTTGCCCTTTATAACCCTCAGAATCCTTTCTTCCAGCGGAGCGACCACTGTAACAACCCTGTCCACAAGCTTCGAGGCTCCGCTTTCAAACAAAATGGCTGCCTCCATAATCGAATAGGGTGCGGTCTGTTCATTTGTCCACTTCTCAAAATATGCAAATACTGCCGGATGAACAAGTTCATTCACTTTGGCAAGAATATCAGGATTACTAAAAATCAGGGATGCAAGCTTTCCCCTGTCAAGATTTCCTCCCTCATAAAGATCCCTGCCTGCAATTTTATTGATTCCTTTCCTGATCTCTTCATCGCTGTTCATTATCTTCTGTGCCTCCGGATCGGCCGAAAATACAGGAATACCGAGGACATTGAATACTCTGCAGACTGAGGTCTTTCCGCTGCCAATGCCTCCAGTCACACCCAGTTTCATTCGTTGATTGCCATCCTGTATCATTCTGCTTCATTTATACCGGAAAGTTAAACCATAAGTGTGTAACCTCAATTATCCTGAAGCTGTAACACTTATTATCTTGTTGTCTGAGCGAAGGAGAAATATAATGTGTCCGGCTTTACCGAAGTGATCTTGCATTCCGATTTCAGCTGGGTATTCAGTTCCTCAATAAGACCTGCCATAAGAAAGTAATAATCATTTGCATTTCCTCCTGGCTTCCTCCTGTAACTGACTTTCGATAAATCGATTACAGCGGGAGCCCTGTTGCCCGAATACTTGAGTCTGAGAATCGAATATCCCGGACCTTTCAGATTCAGGCTGATCCTGGCCGGAGGTTGTCCTGCAAATTGCCGGCCTTCCGGAAGATTAACATACCTTAAAGGATATCGGATACTCACTTCCTGGTCTTTGCCAAGTGAATTAAGGTACCAGAAAAGGAACGACAACAAAAGGAAGAAAGCAAAAACCGCAACACGCCTGTTGACTGAACTTACTCCTTTTTTTGTAAGTTTTCCTGGTCTGTTCCCATCCTTTTTATCCACAACCTGAAATTAAAGGAATTTATTTTAATCAGTCAGCTGATGAATCTTTCAGCAATGCACTCTTATCGACCTTCAGCTTGATATCCCCACCGACATCCATCATTATAAAGTTATCCTTTACCTCATGGACCCTGCCATAGACCCCACCTGTGGTTACTACCTTGTCACCTTTCTTAAGCGAGCTTCTGTAGTTATTCATTTCTTTCTGTTTTTTCATCTGCGGTCTGATCATAAAGAAATAAAAGACAACAAAAACAAGTATCAGAGGAAGCATGGTCACAAGCATATTCCCCTGTCCGCCGGTAGTACCGGAGGGTTGTCCCATCAAAAATAAATACGCAAAATTGGTCATAATTGTAAATATTAATTATTGTTACTTGTTATTACTTCTCCCACAAGGCCTCTTCCCTGTTTTTTAACCAGACCCAGTTCACGGATTTCTTTTACAATATTATCAAGAATTCCGTTGACAAAGGTACTGCTTTTTGATGTACAATAGTATTTGGCTATTTCAATGTATTCATTCAGTGTCACCTTTACCGGAATTTCAGAGAATTCGAGTATTTCCGTTATAGCCAGCCGCATCACAAGGATATCCATCAGGGCAATACGTTCCACCTCCCAATTTGTCGTATTGTTGTCAATCAGCTCTGAACATTTTGATGCATGGACTACAGCCTTTCTGAACAGCATTCTTACAAATTCCTCATCCTCCTCATTTTTAAATAATGGCATTAGGCTGTTCTTTTCACCAGTTCCTGGTTTGAATTTCTTGAGCGTTTTTTCAATCATTACCATTACATACTCCATATCGTCGTTCCAGTAAATGCTTTGCTCCTCCAGACAGGTATTCAGATCCTCGGAATTTACAAACAGATCGCTGATAAGTCTCATTATATACTTCTTATCAGACGAATACTCAGATGTCCCCGCTTTCATATATTCGTTATAGACATCCCATGTGGTCATCCTGTTATAAAGAAGACGCGGAATATGCCTGTAATTCGCCCAGGACAGCTTTTTCCCTGATATATATTTTTGAAGCTCGGTATTATTTCTTAACTGGGAGACAACAGCATTATCGATAAACCGCCTGTTCGGATTCAGGTCCTCTGGAGTGGGTATCCTTTTCTGAAGTGCCTGGTCTATTTTCTCGGAAGCTATGTCGGCTATCTCAACCACGAGCATTAAAAGCAGGTGATAAAGATCGTATGTCTTTGTGATACTGAACATTAATTCCTTTTCGGCCTGACCAGGATCATCGTCCTCCCGGCGGTTGTAAGCATACAGGACCATAAGGGCTTTTATGCGTAGTAATCTCCTGCTTATCATCAGTAAAGAACCTGAAATAAAGGTGCAAAAATACTCTTTTTCCTTTACCATTGAAACAGAAAGGTAAATTTTCCCGACAATTTCTGAACCATATTTTGATTTGAGAAAATAATTCTTACATTTGACGATACAAATTAAATCCCTAACATTAACTGACTTACAAATGGAAGACGAAACCGGAACAAAAGAAACTGTTAACGGGAGTGAGGAAAAGGTCCAGAGAGAGGAGATCTTCACCAGGGTTGTCCGTGCCGGGAAAAGAACCTATTTTTTTGATGTCAAAGCTACCCGGAAAGAAGACTATTATCTTACCATTACGGAAAGCAAAAAGCGTTTAGGTAAAGAAGGCAAAGTATTTTATGAGAAACACAAGATTTTTCTCTATAAGGAAGACTTTGAGAAATTCACCGAAGGATTAAAAGATGCTGTAACATATATTGGCAACGGCAAAGGTGTCCTCAATGTCCCTGAACCGCTGCCAGCAACTTCAGCCAGCCAGGAGGATGAAACCATTAAAACGGAAGAATTTACTGACATCGAATTTGATGACCTGGGTAAGAAATAACCAAGGTTAATTCCAGATGCTCGATATTGTTCTTCTAATATTAGGAATTATTCTGATGATAATCGGAATAATCGGTTGTCTCGTGCCGGTCCTTCCGGGGCCACCTCTCAGCTTTCTCGGACTTATATCCCTTCAGGCTACAAAATTCGGACATTTCAGTTTAACGACATTGATAATTCTTGCAACCATCACGGTGGTAGTTACTATTCTCGATTATATTGTTCCGATCTGGGGAACAAAGAGATTCGGTGGTTCCAAATATGGGACAAGGGGTGCAACCGTCGGATTAATTATCGGACTTTTCCTCGGACCTGTCGGGATCATTATAGGACCGCTGCTTGGTGCAGTTGTTGGAGAACTGATCTTTAAGGATGATATACGCTATGCTGTCAAAGCCGGCTTTGGAAGCCTGCTGGGCTTTCTGACAGGCATTGGCCTGAAACTCGCCGCCTCTTTTATAATGACTTTCTATTTTGTGAGGGAACTGATAGTCAGATAGCTCAGGGATCAGGGATCAGGGCTCAGGGCTGATTCAATATTAAATAAAATCAGACTATGAGCTACGAGCTATACGCTACGAACAGGTCGCCGGTATTCGGTATTCGGTAGCCGGTAGCCGGAAGCCCCCCCTCCCATGAGGGGATTTTTTTGTGATCTTGCGAGCTACGAGCTATAACCTACGATCCCCAATCGTTGCCACCATCACGGCTTTTATAGTATGAAGCCTGTTCTCAGCTTCATCAAATACTATTGAATATTCCGACTCAAAAACATCTTCGGTAACTTCCATACCGTTGAGTCCGAATCTTCTGAAAATATCCTCCCCGACCCTTGTCTCCCTGTTATGAAAAGCAGGCAGACAGTGAAGAAATTTTACTTTAGGATTATTGGTCTTTTTTATGACTTCCATATTTACCTGGTAAGGCTTCAGAAGGTTGATCCGTTCCTCCCATACAGTTTCCGGTTCTCCCATCGATACCCAAACGTCGGTATAGAGAAAATCCACTCCTCTTACGGCTTCATCCACATTCTCGGTGATCAGTATTTTTGATCCTGTCATCTGCGCAATCTCCCTGCATTTCGCAACCAGTTCGGGTGATGGCTGAAATGCCCCGGGAGCGGCTGCCCTGAAATCCATTCCCATTTTGGCAGCGCCAACCATGAGGGAGTTACCCATGTTAAAACGCGAATCGCCCAGATAACAGAAAGAAATCATATTAAGCGGCTTATCGGAATGCTCCTGCATTGTCATGAAATCAGCAAGTATCTGTGTGGGATGAAATTCATTGGTAAGACCATTCCATACCGGCACGCCGGCGTACTTTGCCAGTTCCTCAACAATTTCCTGCCCGAATCCACGGTATTCAATACCATCATACAACCGCCCGAGAATCCTCGCGGTATCTTTCATCGATTCTTTCTGTCCGATCTGTGTACCGCTCGGACCCAGGTATGTGACACTTGCACCCTGGTCATATGCGGCAACCTCGAATGAACACCTGGTTCTTGTCGAAGCTTTTTCGAAGATCAAAGCAATATTTTTCCCTTTCAGATGCTGTTTTTCTGTTCCGGTATGTTTTGCTTTTTTCAGGTCCGAAGCCAGGTCAAGCAGATATTTGATCTCTACCGGCGTGAAATCGAGAAGTTTTAGAAAATGACGATTACGAAGGTTGATTTCCATGATAAGTCGGTTTGGAGTGCCTGAGGTATTTAAAGTTTGAAGTTCTATAATTAAGAGTACAAAGGTAATAAAATTTTGTCCGGGCCGTTTTACTGGGTACCTGATGCCAGAGGACCGTAACCAGAAGGACGACAGATAAAATCAAACAAATCATAATCAGGAAATTTGAAATTTCAAAAAGAGTATTATTTTTACACTTTCCAAAAGAGAAGCTTAGTGATTTCCAGATACGGATTGCTTATTGCACTCGTCTTAGCATTTTCGGCATATTCCTGTAAAGAAAGGGGAGCAAAACATATCAATCAGGGTGAGATTCACTATACCATTGAATACAAGGGAGTTATAAATCCGATACACAAGGAGTTCATGCCTAAGAACCTCGTTGTATCCTTCAAAGACGATAAAATTCTCTTCGAAATACTTTCACCATTTGGAAATTCGGGTATTACGAATCTTACCAATCCTAAAAAAGATATTTTTGATACCTACATCAGTCTTTTTACAATAAAACAATTTTACTCTTCTGATCGTGGAGAAATGCATCCGGGATTTGATAAAATGAAAGGACTGGAGATAAAAAAGACCCCGAAAACCACGGTAATCTGCGGATTCAACTGTAAAAATGCTGAGGTCACTTTCCCGTTTGACAGGAAAAGGATCTTTAATGTCTGGTACACCGACGAAATAGATGTTGAAAATCCCAATGCCTCAACACCTTTCAGGGATATAAACGGGGTATTAATGAACTTTTTCTTTTTTATTGGTCCGGCTGAAATGCATTTTTCTGCTGAAAATGTATACAAGATAGAGGTACAGGACAGAGAATTCGAAAGAAGAGAAAGATATGTAAGGGTATCAAGGGAAGATATTACCAGGTTCATAAACAAGATGATAACTTTAAGCCTCTGATGACGTACCACCGGTAGCCGGTAACTATCACGATTGCTGTTACAACCTGTTAACTGGTCACCTTCCGCCCTTCACGGGAATTCAAACTGCCCAGCATCATTTCCATCCTGTAGATAGTTCTGTTCGCCCAATAATTTTATTTATTACCTTTGGCATGCATTTTCGGGATGTATAATGAATAAGGACAAAGAAGACAGCAGCAGGAAATCATCTAAAACAGGAAAGGGCTCAGGTAAATCAAAACCGTTCTTTACTGACGAAAGAACAAAGTTTGTCGTCGGCATCCTTATTACGGGAGTAGCATTGTATCTGCTTGTTGCCTGTATCTCATACCTGTTCTGGTGGAAACCAGACCTCAGTTTGCCGCATTCTGAAGTAATCTCAGGACCTGAAACAGTCGTAAAAAACTGGGGAGGCAGGCTTGGGCATATGATTGCCAAGATGATTATAGGCTATGGTTTCGGATTTGGAGGTTTTTTTATCCCGGTTATTTTTGGAACATTAGGTCTGCATCTTCTCAATTTCCCGGGAATAAGAGTATGGAGCCTGTTAGCCAAATTTACCTTTGCAGCAATCATCCTGTCCCTGCTCCTGAGCTATATCTTTGGTAAATCAGAGGGTTATCTGATGAGCGGACCGGGCGGAGGACAGGGATATGTCCTAACAACCTGGCTGAATGCATTTATGGGCAGAACAGGGACAGGTATCCTCCTTGCTTTTGTTACTGTATCTTATCTTGTTCTTGCTTTGAGAGTTCACCCGTCATCATTCAGCTCAAAGATGCTGGCCTTCAGGAGGCTCAAAGATTATTTATTCCCGAAGAAAGAGAAACATGAAGAATCTGCTTCCATCGGAAAATCCGAAAGTGCCAGAGATGAAGCTGATGGAAGAAGCGACGTCGAGTTCCATGTAAGGAATACAATCACTGAAAAAGAAGAGGAGGACAGGATTGAGACAGAAACTCCTGATTCTCATAAAAGCTCGATAATTCGCGACTTTGACAACGACAGACAAGTCAAAACGAAGGAAACTTCCATACCTATCAATATTACCAAACCCGATGCAGAGGATATATTATCTGATGAAGAGGTTGAGGAAATAATGGAGAACTACGATCCGCGCCTCGACCTGTCCCGGTATAAACTTCCTCCTGTCTCCATCCTCAGGGAGCATAAATCGGAAAACGTTTTCGATAATTCTGAGGTTATTGAAAATAAAGAAAATATCATCAAGACGCTTGGCGATTACAAAATCAGTATTAAGCAGATCTCTGCAACTGTCGGACCAACAGTAACATTGTATGAGATAATCCCCGAACGCGGTGTGAAGCTGGCACGTATAAAATCCCTCGAGAATGATATTGCCCTGAATCTTTCAGCAATGGGTATAAGAATCATTGCACCCATTCCCGGAAGAGGCACGGTTGGTATTGAGGTACCTAATAAGAAGCCCGAAACTGTATCAATGCGCTCACTTATTACATCCAAGGCATTTCAGGAATCAAAATTTGATATTGCACTTGCCCTGGGTCGTACAATCACTAACGATCCCTATATTGTTGATCTCACTAAGATGCCGCATTTGCTTATAGCAGGGGCTACAGGACAGGGAAAATCGGTCGGGATAAATGCGATCATCACCTCTATTCTATACAAGAAGCATCCTGCAGAAATAAAATTGGTACTGATCGATCCCAAACGGGTCGAATTGCCTCTTTATACAAAAATTGAACGTCATTTCCTTGCGAAGCTTCCCGGCGAAGAAGATGCGATAATTACCGATACACAGAAAGTCATCAACACGCTTTATTCCCTCTGCATCGAAATGGATAACCGGCTTGAACTCCTTAAAGAAGCCCAGGTCAGGAATATCAGAGAGTATAACGAGAAGTTCATTTCACGGAAGCTTAATCCCGAAAAAGGGCACAAATACCTGCCGTACATTGTTCTGATAATTGATGAGTTTGCCGACCTGATAATGACTGCCGGAAGGGAAATCGAAGGTCCCATCGGAAGACTTGCACAGGTATCAAGAGCAATCGGTATTCATCTTATAATATCCACCCAGAGACCTTCAACAAATATTATTACAGGGTTCATAAAAGCCAATTTCCCGACCAGGATCGCTTTCCGTGTATTTTCATCAATTGACTCCCGGACAATTCTCGATACAACGGGAGCAGACCGGCTTGTAGGACGCGGCGATATGCTCATCTCATCGGGTAGTGAACCGGTAAGACTGCAATGTGCTTTTATAGACACTCCCGAAATAGAAGAACTGACGGAATATATCGGGTCTCAGCAGGGATATGCCGATGCCATGCACCTTCCGGAATATATCGACGACAGAGAAGCAGGTGTGATTGAAGTGGACCTCAAAAAAAGGGATCCCATGTTCGAAGAGGCTGCACGGCTTGTTGTTCAGCACCAGCAGGGTTCCACTTCCCTTATCCAGCGAAAACTGTCTATTGGATATAACAGGGCAGGCAGGATTATCGATCAGCTTGAGGCTGCCGGTATCGTAGGTCCGTTTGAAGGAAGCAAGGCCCGGGATGTCCTGTGCTCCGATATGATGATTTTGGAACAGATTTTGGAGCGTCTTGATTAAAATGGCAAACATGAGAAAGATATCCGGTACTCTTTCGGCGCTTATGCTGGCATTATGCGTCTCGGGACAAAGTGACCCCCGGGCCGTAGCCATCCTTGATAAATTCTCGGCTTCTGCAACCAGTGCACCGTCCGTTTCAATGAAATTCCTCCTGATCACTGATGACCAGCTGGAAAAAACAACCGATACATTACAGGGTTCAGTTCTGTTAAGCAGGAACAGTTACAGGCTCGATCTCCCCGACAATATTATCTGGTTCAATGGTGAAGTATCATGGAGCCTCCTGCCGGCAGAAAAAGAGGTCACAATAACAAAGCCCGACAGGAACGATGATTCTTTTCAGAGCCGTCCGTCTTCAATCTTTACCATGTATAAAAAAGGTTATAAAAGCCGTCTGACAGAAGAAAGACCCGAGGTATATATTATTGACCTTTATCCTGAAGACTATAAAAACGATCTGATCAGGGTAAGGCTGTTTATTGCCAGGTCAAATTTATATCTGAAGAGCCTTGAATATAAAAGAAGAGACGGGATCACCGCCACACTTATTGTCAAGGACTATAACCTTAAACAGAAGCCCGATCAGTCCTTTTTCAGCTTCTCCCCTGAAAAATACAGGGATGTTGATATAATAGATATGCGTTAACCTCTCTCGGGATAGGCTATACGGGCATGGTAAATGTTTGACAGTCTTTTCTTAAAGACATCCTTGATATCTGAAATATTTTTATACGTCAGGGGTGCACCGGCAAACTGACCATCCTGTTCCTGGATGTATAAGATCCTCTCAACCAGCTCACTTATGTTTTCTTCAGTATAATCCTCGAGGCTTCTTGACGATGCCTCCACAGCATCAGCCATCATAACAATAGCTGTCTCCACTGAGAAAGGTTTCGGTCCCGGATAGGCAAACTCCTTTTCGATACCTGTGATGCCTGGATTAAGATCGAGAAATTTCTTGTAGAAGTAATATGCAACGCTTGTCCCGTGATGAGTCCTTATAAAATCGATTATCTGCACTGGCACCTTGTAGTTCTTCGCCAGGTTGACACCGTTCTTGACATGATTGATAATAAGCCTGGAACTTTCCCTGGGATTGAGGTTCTCATGAGGACTAATCCCTTCAGCCTGGTTTTCAATAAAATATTTTGGATTTGCAATCTTTCCTATGTCATGGTATAGAGCTCCTGTTTTGACGAGAAGCAGGCTTGCACCAGTAACCCTCGCAGCTTCCTCAGCAAGATTAGCAACCTGGAGAGAATGCTGAAATGAACCTGGAGCATCATCAGCAAGCTTGCGTAATAAAGGCTGACTTGTATCAGCCAGCTGCAGCAGTGTTGTATCTGAAAGAAGCAGGAACTTGTTCTCAAATAAAAAGATCAACGGGAAGCTCACCAGTATAAGTATTCCGTTACCGGCAAAGAATCCGAAATTCTTCCATTCGATATCTGCCAGATTACCCTCTAGCATCAGGCTTATTCCAAAATAAAGGACCGAATAACTCAGAAAAACTATAAAGGCTGTAATTAAAAGTCGTGTTTTCCTGTATATGTTTGTCAGGGTGAATATTGCTATCATCCCCGAGATAAAACTCATGAATATCAGGGTGAATGACTGGGGTATCATGAATCCTGCCAGCATTATTGTAATTAGGTGAATGAACAATGCAAGACGGGCGTCGTAGAACGTTCGTATGATCACGGGGATTATTGCATACGGGATCAGGAACAGGACATTCCTGTCAAACCGGTCAAGTACATATCTGGTAACTAAAAGTAATGTCAGTATCGACAGGATAATGAAGAATGTCTTCCTTCCAACTTCAAGGACTTCGCGGCGGAACTGCCACAAAAAAAGGAAAAGCACCAGGTAGCACGAGCTGACGATTATAATAATTCCTGTCAGTGCTAGAGGATTGCCACGGATGCCGGTTGATAACAGTGCAACAACTACAGCAATACTCGCAAGAAACATGAAGAGATTCAGAATGTCCTTCCTGGTTTTAACGGAACTCCACGGATCGTGTGCTGGTTGCGGCATCAGTCATCAATGTCTATGGAGACAAAAATAACTTAATTTTTGAAAAAATACCTGAACAGTTGTAAATGAAAGGAGGCTGTCTTCAAAAGTATCCACTTCAGGTCCATCTTCCTTTGTGCCCTTCGTGCTTACCTTTGCGATCCTTTGTGGTTAAATGATTTACGGTTAACCACGAAGGACACAAAGGACTTGTGAGACAGCCTCCTTTATCTTACCAGAGTACTTTGCTATTTAGTACTGCTGTAGCCAAAATTCTGTACCATGTTGGAGTTGGCATTGAGCTCATTCAGAGGTATCGGGAAAGCATATTTGTAGTTTCCGTATGCTGGTCCGCCATGGGTTTGCTGGAACGGGCTCACAAGAGGTATATTCGATCCTGTGCGGGCCAGGTCGTCAAACCTGAAGCCTTCAAAACACAGCTCTTTCCTCCTTTCAAGCAATATATTTGCCTTGCTGATGGCTGCATATGGTGTGGCATTCCTTGCTGCCGGAATCTGGTTAAGGACTGTCAGTGCATTTGCGTCGCTGAGTTCATAAAGTGCCTCGGCATAATTAAGGATCACCTCTTCATATCTGAAAAGGAAAACCTCATCGGAATAGTCTATTGAAGGGTATTTACCCAGGTTCCTTAATCTTGTTCCTTCATAGCCTATCATGCCATTAACAAATCCTCTGACATCATTTGCTTCAAACAACCCCGTAAGATCTGCAAGGGCTTCCACATCTCCATACTGTGAACCCCTGTAGATATATTGCAGTCCGTTTATATTCGCATTATCCGTGCTGCTGAAGGCCAGTTCAAAAATTGAATTGACCGGGCTGTCAGTCCGCCAGATGTCATCATACGAAGCTGCAGGACAAATCTGATACTTTGTCGAGTTTATAACAGCCTCACAGGCAGTCTTTGCTATCGACCAGTCCCCGAAGTATACTGCAACTCTTGCCTGTATAGCATTGACAGCATAAGTTGATATCTGCTGTTTTGAAGCATCATTCAGGGTAGCTGACATTAACGACAGTGCTGTTTGAAGGTCGCTATATACATTTGTCTTAACCTCTGTTACCGTATTCCTCGCAGGCAGAAGGTTATCACCTTTGTATTCTGTAATATAAGGCACACCAAGTGTAGGATCCCCGCCGGTAACATGCTGCTGACCATAAATTCTGAGCAGGTCAAAATGAGCCAGGGCCCTTATTGCATGAGCCTGCCCCCTGATATGATCAATAACAGCCTGGTCGCCGGTAATATCCTGGGCGCCTATTATGATGTTGGCAGAAGCGATTACGGCATATATCTGTGTCCATGGATCTGATGCGTAAGCCTCATTGTTGCCAATGGTCATTGCCGCGACGGTGATAAACCTGCCTGAGTTACCGTTGGAGAAGCAGTTATCTGACCTTACTTCACCAAAGATTATCAGCTCACGTCCGTAATAAGCGGCTGATGTCATCCTGTTGTAGGCACCATACAGGATTCCCTGCAGATCTTCTGCCGTCCTGATACTGGTTTCCACAGCTTTTGATTGTGCAAGTGTGGGTTCCAGGGAATCTTCAGTGCATGAGATGATTATGCTCGTAAATGCAACTGTAAGTATTATAATTATCTTTCTCATGTCTTTAGAATTTTATGTTTAATCCGAACACAATTGATTTGACCGGTGGTGTTGTAAACCTGGTATAACCATCAGCCCTGATTTCCGGGTCGAACTTCAGCTTGTCATCCTTCACCCACGTCCAGAAGTTAGTGCCGCGGACGAATACCGAAACATCGGTAAACCTTATTTTCTGCTCCCATGCTGATGGAAGGGAATAACCAATTACTACATCTTTCAGCCTGATATAATCTCCTTCATACAGGAACCTTGTGGACGGCCGCGATGCATTGTTCGCAGTTGCATTGTATAATACTAATGGAACATCTGTTATGTCCCCCGGCTCCTGCCATCTTTTCATAAGTTCATCAACACCCTGGTAGGTCAGAAGGCTGGTTGTTCCTGCATGATGGGTATAGAATGACCAGTCTTCAAAGACCTTGTGTCCTCCTTCATAAAAGAAGTTTGCATCGAGGAATAGCCCTTTAAAATCAACATGAGTCCCAAAACCACCGGAGATTGTCGGCAGTGCACTTCCTCCCTGAAAATCTAGGGTTAAAGCCGGGTCAAAATAGTTGGTCGTAATTGGTCCGTCTTTACTGTTGAGGTACCATTGAGGCACTCCGGTATTAGGATCAACACCGGCATATTTCCTGGTATACCATGAATAGATCGGTTGTCCGACTGCAACTTTTCTTTGTCCCGCAGTAATTTCAATATCCTTGTCTGCAGCATCTTTTGCCAGCGCGATTACTTCATTCTTAACTGTGGCAAGGTTGGCTGATATACGCCAGTTAAGATCCTGGCTTTTAAAGATTGCCACATCGACCGTTGCCTCAAAACCTGAATTGACCACTGTCCCGATATTCTGGGTTATTGTTGAATGGCCCGAGGTTCTGGTAATAGGAACACTTTGAAGCAGGTCAAAGGTCTTTTTGTGGAAATAGGCAAATGAACCGGTTATCCTGTTATCGAGGAAGCCGAAATCAGTACCTGTGTCAAGAGTATTGTTCTTCTCCCATGTCAGGTTGCTGTTACCATACTGGCTGGGATAAACTGCACCCTGGTTTGCATAGTCAGCATCATATGACAAGAGTGCCTGATACGAGTTAAGACCCACTCCGTTGCTGCCGCTCAGGCCGTAAGATATTCTTAGCCTGAGATTGCTGATGAATCCTACATTCTGAAGGAATGGTTCTTCACTAATATTCCATGCAGCGCCGGCAGACCAGAAATTACCAAATCTCAGATCCGGGGCAAACAATGAAGATCCTTCTCTTCTGAAGGTGAAATCAGCTATATACTTGGCTTTGTAATTATAGTTCAGCATACCGAGGTACGACAGGTTGCTCCAGTCATTAAAGGAAGAGCCGGCATCAAAGTTCGCACCTGCGCTGGATATGTTCGTCAAACCGTCGGTTGAGAAGTTCTCTCCATAACCGGATAAGAAGTTATTCTGGTTTTTCTGGTATTCCATGAGAACTTTTAGTCCGAAATTATGATCGCTGAACCTTATAGTATAATCAAGGGAGTTCTGGAAGACATAGTTGAAATTCCTTTCTGCAGAGGCATATGAACTACCCTTTTCATCCCTTGAATCGCCATGTATCCTGTTCCTGTAGTCTTTATAGTTGGACAGGTTGAAGTCAGTGCTGGCAAAGGTCCTGAATTTCAGGTTCTTTATAATCTCCCATTCCACAAAGGAACTTACCAGGGCACGGGTCAGATTATTGGTATTAATATCATGCTCTGCCAGATAAACCGTATTGAAAAGGCTGCCAAGGCCTGTGGTTCTGAGAGTGCCGTCTGCATTGTAAGGACCAACCCAGGGACTCATAAAGTATTTTGTCAGGTTAGGATTGGCAAAATAGGCCGACTGCTCAAGATATGCATTCTGGAACGTATTGGACACATTTGTGTTTATTGAGAAACTGACATTCTTGGCAAGCTTTCTGTTGTAATTCAGGGTCCCGTTGAATCTTTTCAGACTGCTTACTATGACTGTCGCCTCAGTTTTGTTGTAGCCGAGCGATGCATAAAATGAAGAAGTATTATCGCCGCCGGTTGCAGCAAGGCTTACTGTCGTGACCGGTGCATTCTTATTGGTGACCGCTTCAAACCAGTTGGCTTCCTTACCGTCCCAGTTCTGAAGGCGTCCGCCGTCAAGGTTGCGTGCAACCATGAAATCGTAGGCTTCATCTTCAGTGAAATTGTTGGCTGCTCCGTAAGTATTGTAAATGGCTTCAAGGAGCAGTTCCTTCCTCTGCTGGCCTGAAAGAGGCGTAAGACCCGGAGTAGCATTGTTCTGAAAACCGGTTGAAGCTGAAAAATCAAAATTCGTCTTTCCCTGCCTGCCTTTTTTGGTTGTAATGACAATAACACCGTTTGATCCTCTTGCACCATAGGCTGCAGTTGCGGAAGCATCTTTCAATACTGTCAGGCTCTCGATATCATTGTTGTTTATAGCTGCCAGGGCGCTAAGCGAACTGACTGCCCCGGAACCCGAGAAGTTACTGTTCACGACCGGTGCACCATCAATGATGATGAGAGGATCGTTGCTGCCGGTAATAGAGCCTACTCCCCTGATCCGTATATCCGCTGTTGATCCCGGCGTACCTGAAGAAGCGGAAATAGTGATACCAGCCACCTTCCCCTGCAATGCCTGGTCTACAGTAACAACAGGGACATTTCTGAGATTTTCTCCGGATATCTGAACTGTTGAGCCCGTTATCTCATTCTTTCTCCTCGTTGCATATCCCGTGACTATGACCTCCGTCATCTCAAGCAATTCAGGTTCCATTATAACATTTATCACAGACCTGCCTGCGATATCAACCTCCATTCTTTTCATACCTACATATGAAAATACAAGAGTGGTAGCATCCCTCGGAACATTTATACTATAGGTACCTTTTATGTCTGTCAAAGCCCCTACAGTAGTTCCTCTTACAGTTACAGTTACGCCCGGTATTCCCAGATTATCCTCTGAGCTGGTTACCGTTCCCGTAATCTGCACAGTTTGTGCCATAACAATTGCTCCTGTTATGACCAACAGTGAAAAAATCATTAGGATTTTCTTCATGGTTAAAGATTAGGTTAATATAAAATCTAAAGCTAAGTTATTGTTTTATTTTAAATAATAAAGGGATAAACAATGTTTTTAGCCGCCACTGGTACATTTTTCAGCCGGAAAGCCTTTATCTGTATCCCCGGCAGATTGACATAATTTATTAAATTTGAACCAAAGAATAATTTATGGAGAGGTACATTTGTGAGACCGTCTTTGTCCCGCTGAGGTCAGGACCGGCGCATAAATCGGAGATGCTGAGCCAGGTGCTTTTCGGAGAGAAATACAGTAAACTCGATGAAGCAGGACACTGGATGAAGATCGAGACGCTGTTTGACCATTATACCGGATGGATTGATTTGAATCATCTTCAGCATACCCCGGATACAGGCAATTCACATGGTTTTGTGCTGAACAAGTCATTGCTTTGCTTCAAAAGCGATAACACCAGGATAATTCTTGAAGCGGGATGCGAGGTATACGATCCCGATTTTGAAAAAAAGACATTCTCAGTTGGTATAAATAAATACTTCACCTGTAACGAATTCAATAACAGCTATATATCAATCAACAGCTCGATTTCCGACACTGCAATGCGGTTTATTAACAGCCCTTATATCTGGGGCGGCCGGATACCATCAGGGATTGACTGCTCGGGATTCACACAGCTTGTTTACAAGATCCATGGTAAGCCGATACCACGCGACAGCCGCCAGCAGGTTGAGACAGGCCGGGATATCAGCTTCATTGATGATACAAAGCCTGGCGACCTGGTGTTCTTCGATAATGAGAGAGGAAGGATATCACATGTCGGCATGATACTTTCAAGAGGGCTTGTTATACATGCCTCGGGCAGGGTAAGGATAGACTCCATTGATCACCAGGGTATCTTCAAACAGGAGATCGGGAGCTACTCGCATCATCTCCGGGCCATCAGAAGGATTGTCTGAGGGTCTCAGGGTCTCAGGGTCTCAGGGTCTGAGGGTCTGAGGGTCCGAGGGTCTGAGGATTTTAGAATAAGAATGCTGCATTTATATAAACATTTAAATCGTGCTAAAATGGGAACTGTTAAGAATTTTGAAGAATTAGAGATCTGGTTATTGGCCAGAGAGTTAGTGAATCTTATTTATTCTGATTTCAGAGATTGCCGGGATTTTATTTTTAGAAACCAGATAACCAGCGCAGGAATCTCTATCATGAATAATATCTCTGAGGGATTTTGCCGTCAGAGTGATCCTGAATTCCGGCGGTTTCTGAATTTTTCGAGAGGATCTGCAGGTGAAGTGAAAAACATGTATTATATCGCTGAGGATTTGCACTATATAGAAACTGAAAAGGCTGCAGCCCGAAGGGAAAGAAGTCAAAGACTAATAAAAGGAACCGGAAGCCTTATGAAATATCTGAAAGGTAATAAATAATCCATCCTCAGACCCTAAGACCATATGACCATAAGACCATCAGACCATAAGACCATCAGACCCTGAGACCATAAGACAACAAAAAAAGCTGATCCGCCATACTGCAGTCAGCCTTTTTTGTAAGAACGATATTCTACTACTTGTTAGGTGTCAGCAACTTATTTATACCCAGCTCATTCGCCGGCATAGGCCATATATATGAGGTACTGGTTGAAGGAATCTCTGCTACATTACCCATTGAGGTATTTTTTGCAGGAATCGGTATACCAAGCCTCATAATATCCAAGTTCCGCATACCTTCGCCAAGGAACTCCATATTTCTCTCGAGCAATATTGCATTATAGAAATCGTTTACCGTGGCAAAGCTGGCATATGCGCCTGTTGGAAATGAACGGGTTCTGACAGCGTTAAGAAGGCTTAATGCTTCTGCTGTAACTGCTCCGCCTGATCTGACGAGTGCTTCTGCCCTGTTTAAGAGGACTTCGGCATACCTGATAACAGGTGCATAGTTTGTAAGAGTCGTAAAGTCAGGGTATTTCGACAGGAAGTAATTCCCGTCTGCAAGGACCAGGCTCGACTTTCTTACATCGGTGTCATTCATGGTTGCATAAACAGAACCGGCGCTGGTATTCAGATAATAGGATTCCGAAGACGCAGAGTTGAAATAATGAGGCAGTCCATTCTGTGTACCAGGAGTGTTGGTCGACGTGAATGGCATCGAAAAGATTGACTCTGCGGATGTATAAGTTGTCCACAGGTCAGCGTAGGAAGGATTCAGTGCAAATGCAACTCCGCTTGTTGCCGAAAACGGCGGTGTACTCTGACCAACAATCTTCGCAGATTCAGACACCACATTAGCCCAGTTCTGCATATGCAGATAAACCCTTGTTTTAAGAGCAATTATAGTATTCCTGTGAATCCTTGTGGTGTTAAGTAGCGCAGTACTGTAACTAGTGGCAGCCAGCGGTTCAGCGTCGTTCAGATCCTTAAGTATCTGAGTATAACATTCAGCTACCGTGCTTCTTGCCAGATCGTTGCCTTCTGCCGATTTCATTGCCGTAAGCCTGAGAGGAACTCCGGGATTAGCGCCTGCTCCTATGTTGTATGGCTTGGCATAAAGCTGAAGCAGGTCAAAATAACACAAAGCACGAAGGGTCAGCGCTTCACTTCTGAACTGGTCAAACTCAGCCTGAGTTATTTTTCCGTCCAGCTTGCCGCCATCCCATGCGACCTGCAAACCTTCCAGAAAAACGTTGATTGCATTGACGGCTGCATAGACGGCACCCCAGAAGTTCTGAACCTCATTGGTGGAGCTCACAACAGAATGGTTCCATGTGGCAAAGCAGGTAACAAGGTTCGAACTCTTTGGTATAAAGTTCTCTGCCCTTACATCATTATATACGAAGAACCTGCCGCCAAGAAAATTACCACTCTTTGTCAGTGCGTACATCCCGTTTACCTGTGCAACCACACGGTCCTTGGTGTCAAAGACCGAAAGGTCGGAAAGTGAGGTCTGCGGGACCGGATCGAGATTTTCTTTTGAACACCCGATTGTAAGCAAGAGTGCAAAAACTATTGATATCGTAAGTATATTCTTCATCTCTGTATTGTTTTATCAGTTAAAAATTAATGCTTGCACCAAAAGTGAAATTTCTTGCCTGCGGAGCAGTATTCCTGTCTATTCCCGGAGCAATATTTGAATTACCTTCTGTTGAAACCTCCGGATCTGACCCTGAGAATTTCGTAAATACAAAAGCATTAAAAATCTGGGCATATAATCTTATACTTTCAATATTGGTCACTGTTGGCAGTTTCCTGAAAGTATAACCTGCAGAGATGCTTCTTACTTTCACGTAGTCACCTCGTTCAATATTCTCGCTTATCGGGAAAGATGAACCGTTGGAGATGTTATCGTTCATAACCGGCTTTGGTATGTTTGTAATGTCACCTGGCTGTTCCCATGCTGTTTCATATACCTCAACAGAGTTATTCCACCATCTCTGGTCTCTCAGACCGGCTTTTGATCCTGAATAAACATCAAATGCGAATGCATATGTCAGACCAAGTGAGAGGTCAAATCCCTGGTATGTTACATTATTATCCAATCCTCCGAAAAACTTGGGTAATGGTGAACCCATTACCTTACCATCAGCTGCGGTTGTGATCTGTGGAGCGTTACCTGAGCCGTCCCTGTATTTCCACCTCTCAGCGCCTGAATTTTCGAAATAGAATAAAACTTCTTTACCGGCTGCATTTAGATAGATCCTTCTTCCAGTTTCCGGATCCACACCCCTGGTTTCAACAGCAAGTATACCGCCTACTGGTTTACCAACTACAGTACGGTTGGTTGTTTCAAGACCGCCGGTAATACCCAGGATCTCTGTTACGCCAGGAGCAAGAGCGGTAACCTCGTTTTTCAGTGTACTGAAATTCAGGGTTGTCGTCCATGAGAATTTTGCTGTCGAGAAATTAAAGCTGGTCAGTGTCAGTTCAAGTCCTGTATTAAACATGGAACCAACATTTGCCGGAATTGAGTTGCCGGGAATCCCTTTTGATGGTGATTGGGGAACACTAAGTACAAGACCATTAATGTCATTGTAATAATAGTTGATCTCGGCCTGTATCTTGTCATTCAAAAGACCAAAGCTGAGCCCTACATCATACTTGTCGCTTGTTTCCCATTGCAGGTCTGCATTACCAGCCTGGTTGAATGTAAGAGTCGGTACTGCACCATACACACCTGCACCATACAGGAACAATGAGCTGAAGTCCCCAACAGCTGAAATGTTGCCTACACGTCCGTAACTTGCTTTGAGACGGATATCTGAGAAGATTGAACCCAGTGTGTTGGAAATAAACTGCTCGTTGGATGCATTCCACATTACTGATGCACCGCCAAATGTACCAAATTTATTACCTGCTGCCAGGCCTGAGAATCCGTCACGGCGGATACTTCCTTCAACATAGTATTTCCTGTTATAGTTGAAGCTGGCACGACCGAAATAGGATATGAAATAGTTCTCACCTATTCCGCCGCCACCCATACCGGCAGTAACCCATGTTCCCTGGTAAACCTTAAAGAAGGGGTCAGCGACATTGGTCTTGCTTCCCGACCAGGATACACTGGTAGTGTACTGTTCCTCAGCACCGGCAAGCAGTCCGATATTGAATTTTTCCCTGAGGACCAGGTTATAATTGGCAGTATTTGTCCATGTCCACCTTTTGAATTTTGTATAGCCGTTACCGGCAAAACCATTCGACCCGTAGCTGTCACCTGTTACAGGAGACTGGAAGGTTGTCGTTTCTGAATTCAGGTAATCAATACCATATTGCGTTTTCAGAACAAGTCCCTTAATAGGTTCAACGCTGGCGCTCAGTGTCGTCAGAAGCCTGTCGGTTGATGTGGTGAATTTATTAAGGTTAAAAATTGCGACCGGGTTATAGTATCCGAGATTCGGGAAAGGTTGTCCCATCCTTCCGATCGCAGAACCTTCAATATTATAGTCACCGCTCCCGTCATTCTTGTAAGGACCAAGATTGGGAGGCAATACGAACGCAAGGCGTGCGGCACCGGCTGTGGCAAATGATGCCCCGGTATTAGGCGCTTCAGTATATCCGAGTGTGTATGCAATATTTGCATTCAGCGTAACATACTTGTTTAATTTGTGATCGAGATTTATCCTTGCATTCTTTCTTTCATAGAAGTTTTTCTTTACCATACCTTCCTGGTCGGTATATCCTGCTGACAGGAAGTAGCTGGTTGAAGGTGTGGAACCTGAAAAAGATAGCGTATGGTTATGCTGAAAACCGGTCTGATAAACATAATCAGCCCACCTGGTATCTATGGGATCACCGTTTTCATCATTTACGAATGAAAGCTGAGGAGCTGTTGCACCGAGCAGGTTTTGCCATGCTTTGTTTTTATGCTCGATATACTGGGCAGCATTCATCATTTCAAACAGGTGATAAGGCTGTGTCAGACCGACGTTACCGTCATAGGTTACCTTTGTCCTTGCACCTGTACCGCGTTTGGTTGTAATAATGATCACACCGTTGGCGGCACGCGATCCGTAAAGAGCTGTTGCGGAAGCATCTTTCAGAATATCCATGGACTGGATATCAGCAGGATTGATATCTGCAAGTGCATTTGTTATTGCGTTGCCTCCGAAGTTTCCTGTGGCAATCGGAATACCATCAACAACAATCAGCGGATAAGAACTACCGGATATTGAATTAAATCCCCTGATCCGGATAACCGGTACGTTGTTGAGAACGCCATTTGGCAGTGTAATTGACACACCGGCAGCCTTACCCTGGAGAGCCTGGTCGAAGCTCTGAACAGGTACGGCTTTTATGGCATCGCCTTTTACAGATGACACAGCACCGGTAATATCCCGCTTTTGCTGGGTACCGTATGCAACAACAACGACTTCCTCTATGTTGTAAAGGTCCTGCCGCAGAACCACATTAATTGTAGTTCTGCTCTGGATGGGAACCTCCTGCGTGACGAAGCCGATAAAGCTGAAAATAAGGGCTTGCGAACCGGCAGGCGCTGACAGTGTATATTTACCATCTGCACCCGTGATAGCTCCGACCGTCGTTCCCTTAACAGTGATGTTAACCCCGGGCAGAGGCAGGCCGTCTTCAGAACCTGTCACAGTCCCCGAAATAAGCACTGTCTGAGCTATAACAAGCGAACCTGTTATCAGCATCAGTGAAAGAAACAATAGGATTCTTTTCATAAATAGAAATGGTTTAGGTTAATAGAATAATCGCGGTGCTAAGATATCTATTTATTTGAATTGACAAATTTATCAGCCACTTTTTTTGACTTTCCGGAGTCTTTTCTGCTGTTTTAATATCTCTGAATCAACCATTTTCAGGATTGCTTCCTCCTCGAGGCATGCTTTTGTCTCAATATCCTGGCCTTTCTTCAAAAGTTTTTTGACAAAAGCCTTATCCTCAAGGCTCCCGGAGTTAATCTTTACGTTCAGAAAAGCTCCCCTTATGCACGAACGCAGGGCTATGGCTCCTGTAGCCGCATCAGTAACCGATGATGGATTGCCTGTCTCCACCATTTCCCGCACAATTTCAAATCCTTTATAAGCTGTTTCCATTACCGTGTAAGGTACCATGATAGCGTTTCTTATTGCGACCTGGACAGCATCGTACCGGGTCTTTTTCTCTTCATCAGTAGATTTCGGCAGCCTGCCGGATGCTATTATCATATTAAATGCCTCAGTATCCTCATCAACAAGTTCAAGAAGCCTGTTCTGTATCTCTTTTCCCTTTACAGCCCAGTCGGAGAATTCCTTCCACCTGCTGTCCCACCCTTTTTTATGGCTCGAGAGGTTAGCCACCATAGTACCGAGTGCCACACCCAGCGCCCCCATATATGATGCTACTGAACCTCCTCCCGGCGCCGGGGACTCAGAGGCGGTTTCATTCATGAATCCTTTCAGACTCATTGCAATAAGCTTCCGCTGATTTTTTTCTTCCATAACGTATTCAATTATTTTCTCATCCGGTTTGAATGGCTGCAGCTGATTCATACCCATTGATATGACAGCTATCCTGATAAGCTCGTCATCGGATACCCCGACAGACCGTTGCTGTTTTTCAAGGTAATACTTCCCGGCATCAAGCATAGCCTTAAGAGGTATAAGTCCGACAAGCTCCGAACCTGTCACCCTTATGCCCCGGGCATCCGCCTTCCTGCACACCTCATCAAATGCAATATGGACAGGAGTGACTGAAATGTCTGTCAGATTCATCGAGATCTGGGCAATTCCATACTCTTCAATATACCAGCCGATTGCCTTCACACTTTTAAGCGTCCCGGGGATTGTCGCAGCTTCACCCTTGTCATTTACGATCTCCCTCCCCTTCTCCCTTACGTCAAATGCGATTGCATTTGCCCTCCGTGTTGATGTAGTGTTCAGGTTTATATTGAAGGCAACCAGGAAATCCCTGGCACCCACGGCTGTAGCACCTGACTTCCTGTTGAAGAGAGGCGGTCCGTAATCGGGCTTCCATTCAGGATCCTGAAGCTTTCTTTCAAGACCCTCATACTCTCCTGCCCTGCAATTTGCAAGGTTCCTGCGCTTCTCCTCAAACGCGGCACTCTCATAACAATAAACGGGTATTCCGAGCTCCTGTCCAATCCTTTCCGCTACTTTCCTGGCAACAGCTATAGTTTCATCCATGGTAATGCCTGCAACCGGGATAAACGGGCATACATCGGTGGCACCCATCCGGGGATGTTTCCCACGGTGCTTCGACATATCTATCACCTCCGAAGCTTTCCTTACAGCGCGGAAAGCGGCTTCCGACACTGCTTCGGGTTCACCCGTAAAAGTCACCACAGTACGGTTTGTGTCCTTTCCGGGATCAACATCAAGCAGTTTCACACCACCCACAGATTCAATAGCATCGGTGATCTGCCTGATGACGGTCAAATCTCTGCCTTCACTGAAATTCGGGACACATTCTATGATCTTCTTCAACATAGGTTTAAAACACCGGGAATGACATTTTACAAATATTGTTTAACCACTAAGAGCACAAAGGTAAATCACAAAGGAATACTTAGGAAATACCTTGTGCTCTTTGTTCGGACTTTGAGTTCTTTATGGTTAAATCTTAAACAAGTACTTTTCCTTTTAGAATTACAGTTTCGATCAGGTCGCTTCCAAATGCATACGGCATATACTCATATGAAGACATTTCCCTGGTAATGAATACATTCGCTACTTTTCCGCGTGCAATCGATCCATGTGTTTCCGAAAGTCCCATGGCATAAGCAGCATTTATCGTAACGGCATTGATCACCTCCTCAGGCAGCATTTTCAGCCTTATGCAGCCGAGTGACATTATCAGCTTCATGTTCCCTGATGGCGATGACCCCGGATTGTAATCGGAAGCCAGAGCCACCGGCAGGCCTGAATCAATCATCTTCCTGGCAGGGGGATCGGGAAGACCGAGAAAAAATGCCGAACCGGGGAGAAGGGTCGGCATTGTTTGCGATCCCAGGAGCGCTTCAATTTCAGCATCGCCCGTACATTCGAGATGATCAACCGAAAGCGCCCCATATTTCACACCGACCTGGACACCTCCGGAATAATCCAGCTCGTTAGCATGAAGCTTCGGAATAAGGCCATATTTGAGCCCGGCCATCACTATTCTTTCCGTTTCTTCGGCTGTAAAGAATCCCCTGTCACAGAATACATCAATATAATCAGCCAGCTGTTCGGATGCAACCAGGGGGATCATTTCGTTAATCACCAGATCAACGTATTGTTCAACGTATTGTTCAACGTATTGTCCAACGTATTTCCCCACGTTGCTGCCTGGTTTACCCCTATATTCATCAGGAACCGCATGAGCACCGAGGAAGGTTGACCTGACCTCAATATCAAATGTTTCCCTGATCCTTCTTATCACCCTCAGCATCTTGATCTCGTCGGCTGTGGTGAGACCATACCCGCTTTTAATCTCAACAGCTCCCGTACCCTGGCTGATTATCTCATTCACACGCACTGCAGACTGCTCAAACAGTTCATCTTCTGATGTCTTCCGCAGCAGCCTGGCGGAATTTAATATGCCTCCGCCTCTTTTTGCTATTTCCTCATAGGATAAACCCCTGATCTTATCAGTAAATTCCTTTTCCCTGCTTCCGGCAAATACAAGATGGGTATGCGGATCGCAGAAAGATGGGAATACCAGCCTGCCAGTCGCATCAATCTCCTCATAACCAGAACCGGGCAACGACACTGTTCCGGCATTAAGATCATCCATCCTGCCAAAGTCCTCGATCTTGCCATTACTCATCAGCAGAAAGGCATCAGATAGGGTATTCAGATCCGACATCTCCTTTCCGCAGATCTTAAGTACCGGATTCTCTTCCGTCTGAACCAGGCAGCGGATATTTTTGATGAGCAATCCCATGTGTGAGTTACGCCAAAACAGGGTTCTAAGGTAGCAATTATTAAAACCTGACAGAAATGTATGAGGTTATCTCAGTCGCAATCCTCGAAGCTTTTCCTGTACTGCTCGATGGCTTTGAGACTCATACCCATGCTCGAGAATCCGCCGTCATGGTACAGGTTCTGCATTGTCACTTTTCTTGTAAGATCAGAGAACAGAGTCACACAGTATTCGGCGCATTCCTCGGCGGTGGCATTTCCAAGCGGTGACATCCGTTCTGAGAAGTCAAGCAGCGAATCAACGCCATGTATACCGGCGCCGGCAGTGGTGAGAGTCGGCGACTGTGAAACAGTGTTGATCCTGACATGCCGGTCTCGTCCGTAGATATACCCGAAGCTCCGGGCTATTGATTCAAGCAATGCTTTTGCATCACCCATGTCGTTGTACCCTGTCAGCGTACGTTGTGCGGCAACGTACGACAATGCAACTACCGAACCCCATTCCTTTATTGCATCGAGCTTATATGCCGTTTGAAGAATTCTGTGAAAACTGAGTGCAGATATGTCGAAGGTCTTCAGCATGTTTTCGTAGCTGGTCTGCTCATAGGGAATGTCTTTTCGTACATTGGGAGACATACCTATGGAATGAAGGATAAAATCGAACTGGCCGCCGAAGATCCTCATGCTCTCCAGAAGCAGTTTCTCAATATCTTCCATTTTTGTGGCATCCGCAGCAATGACAGGACTTCCGGTAATATCAGCCAGTTCGCGAATAGTTCCCATTCTGACAGCTACGGGTGAATTTGTGAGAACCAGCTGGGCTCCATGCTTCCATACTTTCAGGGCAACCTGCCATGCTATTGATTTGTCGTTCAGGGCTCCGAAGATTATGCCCTTTTTACCTTTTAAAAGCAATCCCTCCATTAATACTCCGGTTGAATTTTATACCAATAATCTTTTAAACCAAAAATATCAGGTTATTTAGTTTTCTGCAGATTTAATAAGTTCCTTTGCATTCCTGATTGCTGTTGCTGTAACTTCGCTTCCGCTGAGTAATCTTGCCACCTCCATCACTCTTTCGTCTGATGATAACAATTTTATCCGGGTTATTGTTGTATCACCGGACTCGTCTTTATAAACATGATAGTGCTTCCTGCCCCGCGATGCCACCTGAGGAAGATGAGTGATATTAACCACCTGCATGTATTTTCCCATGCCAGCAAGTATTTGCCCTACCTTATCGGCTATCTCACCTGAGACGCCTGCATCTATCTCGTCGAAAATTATTGTAGGAAGGTTACGGTTTTTGGTCAGGAACGATTTCAGGCTCAGCATTACCCTCGACAATTCACCACCCGAAGCAATCCTGGCAAGGTTCTCGGGCGCCACTTGCTTGTTTGCCGAGAACAGGAACTCTGCATGATCAATTCCTGCCGGTGTAAACTCCTTAACCTGGATGAAAGATATTTTAAACCGGGCATTGGGCATACCCAGCTGTTTGAGTGATTCGGTAATTTTTCTCTCCATATCAGAAATTATTTCTGACCTTCTGGCCGAAAGCTCTCCGGATATTTTTCTTAACCTGTCAGTCTCTCCTTCAAGTAATGATTCAAGCTCAGCCATCCGGTCATCGCTCGTTACTATCGATCTGATAAGGCTTTTGATTTCTTCTTTCTTGTCAATCAGTTCGTCAAGATTCCCAACCCTGTGTTTCTGTATCAGGGTATAGATGTTGTCAAGTCTGTCATTGATATGTATAAGGCGTTTTGGGTCAGCTTCAATTGATGCAGCAAGCTTCTCTACTTCCCCCGCAAGGTCATTCAGCTCAATATATGATGAATCAGCTCTTGCGAGAATATTTTCAATATCAGGCATAAAGCTCCGTATTTTCCCCAGGTTCACTTTAACCTCTTTCATCATCGACAGTATTGAGATACTATCTGAGGTAAAAAGGCCGGCAGAGTTTTCCAGCGCAGCTTTTATTTCTTCTGCGTGGCTCAGGATCTCCTGTTCTTTCTCGAGCTCTTCCTGTTCGCCCCTGACGAGCCTGGCTTCCTCAAGCTGATTCAGCTGGAACTGGTAATATTCAAGATCCGCCGTGTTCCTGTCTGCTTTTTCCTTTATTTCGAAGTACTCTTTTTTAAGTTTCCGGTAATTACTGTATGCTGTTGTGTACTCACCTGTCAGTTTTGTTGTTCCGGCAAAGGAATCAATTACGTTCAGCTGGAAGGAATTATCGCTCAGCATAAGCGTCTGATGCTGTGAATGGATATCTATCAGCTTGCTGCCCAGTTCCTTTAACAGATTGATAGTCACCGGTGTATCATTAATGAATGCACGCGATTTGCCGGCCGGATTTATTTCGCGTCTCAGTATTGTGGCAGGCTCATAATCAAGTTCATTGGAAGTAAAGAACTCTGAAAGATCATAGTCTTCGATTCTGAAAGTACCTTCAACAATACATTTCTCATTTTTCTCAAGGAGTACTGAAGTGTCGGCTCTTGTTCCCAGGATCAGCGACAGGGCGCCGAGGAGAATGGATTTGCCTGCCCCTGTTTCACCTGTAATGATTGTCAGTCCGTTCTCAAGCTGGAAATCCAGATCTTTGATAAGCGCATAGTTTTGAACGAACAGTTTTACCAGCATAACGGAATATTATGGGTGGTTGGATGCAGTAATCTTTTCGTATTTGGATTTGTTGGAAGGATCAATCTCTGTAAGTATCTGTACTACACGGCTTTTTTCCTCGGGGAATGCTTCAGCAAATATATTTATGAATTCGTCCGATTTCGATTCCATTACAACCTGAACAAGGTACATGAAAGGATCGGGCCTCTTCCTGTAAACCTCCTGGATAAGCCTGAGGCTCTCCACCACGCTGTTCCTCGCCTCAGAGATTCTTGATTCCATCCTGTCGAGTCCGTTCCTGTTATATTCATAAATGAATTGTCTCACACCTTCATATTCCTTGTCGAGAATATTTTTTATCAGCCAGTACCTGTTCCTGTTTCGTGAACCGTCATAGGGCTTCCATCCGGCTTCCGGAGCATTCTGGGCATTTGTAACTATTTTCTCCGCCATCTGGAAAAATTCAGTACCTGCTTCAGGAGCAAAGGAATCGTAGTCAAAGCCAAGTATTATGTAAGCATAGTATGCCAGCACAGAGACCAGGCTTGACCGGTGGGTAGTAGGATCAAACTCAAGAGGCTGAAACTCTACATACCTGAACCTGAAGTTGTTATCGATGAAATAAAGCAGAGTGGTATTATATGTTGTATTATACACCGGCCGGCGGAGCTGGATAGTTATTGTACCGTTGAATTCATCAGCAGAAATCTGGTCGGTGAGGTTAATCAGTATATTGCAGTCAATTCTTTCAGAATAGCTGAAGACATGGTTGGTCCAGACCATGTTATTCATGAAATCGTAGATATCGCGCTGCATATTCTCAAACACCTGCCTGTTCGATCCCTGTATCTTCTGTGCAGAGACCTGGACATTACAGTTAAGCTCCTGCGTCAAAGTTGTCACCGGAACCATAAACAGAATTGCTGCTGACAGTATTTTTATGTTGTACGACAGTTTCATCCCTTCTTAATCATAGAAACAATCTTGTCAAGAATATCTCTTGCTGCTTCTTCTTTCGATTTCAACTCAAATTTATCAATATTATTGTTCTTGTCAATTATAGTGATTTTATTGGTATCGTGTTCAAATCCTGCACCATGATCCTTTAACGAATTAAGAATAATGATATCGAAGTTTTTCTGCTTCAGTTTTCCTGTTGCATTTTTTATTTCATTATCTGTTTCGAGTGCAAAACCGGCAGTGAACTGGGTCTTTTTCTTTAATTTCCCAATTGCCCTGGCAATGTCAGTCGTAGGTCGCAGTTTCAGGATAATCTCTTTCCCCTTTACTTTAATTTTCCTCTCCGTAGTCTGTGACGGGGCATAATCGGCCACTGCGGCAGACAGTATCGCAATGTCACAAAACGGAAATCTTGATATGCATTCGGATGCCATAGATTCAGCTGTTGTCACATCTATAACCTTAACAGCCCTGTTTTTCGGCAGGATGTTCACCGGTCCCAGTACCAGTTCAACTTCAGCACCGTAACCTGCGGCAGCATCAGCAAGCGCAATTCCCATTTTACCGCTGGAATAGTTGCTTATAAAACGTACCGGATCGATTGGTTCGCGGGTGGGACCCGCATTGACAAGGATATGTTTGCCCTTCAGCGGCTTATAACTTTTTTTTTTTTGGAAGTAGCTCTTTACCCGGGCTACGATATCTTCCGGCTCTGCCATCCGTCCTTTACCTGTGAGTCCGCTGGCCAGTTCGCCGCTGGAAGGTTCAAGGACCGTATTCCCGAATGCTTTCAGCGTTTCAATATTTATCACTGTCGCCGGATGATTCAGCATATCCATATCCATTGAAGGAGCCACAAATACAGGGCAACGTGCCGACAGGTAAGTTGTGAGGAGAAGATTATCCGCTATTCCGTTCGCCATCTTGGCAATTGTATTGGCTGTAGCAGGTGCTATCAGGAACAGGTGAGCCCATAAACCAAGGTCGACGTGGCTGTGCCATTCACCGTTCTCGGGATTATAAAATTCTGTCAGAACAGGATTTTTTGATAGTGTGGCAAGGCTGAGAGGCGTTATAAATTCCTTTGCATGCTCAGTCATTATAACTTTTACATCAGCGCCTTCCCTTACAAGCAACCTGATAATAGTCGCTGTTTTGAAAGCTGCGATACCGCCTGTAACGCCGACGAGTATGTTTTTATCTTTCAGCATCCTGCGGCTGAATTTACTTTAGTTTGGGCTGCTTTTCCGGATTCCTGTGAAATATCTTGCCCTCCTCAAGCTCCTGTAATGCAATAAGCGTGGGCTTTGGCAGCCGCTCATAAAACTTCGATATTTCAATCTGCTCCCTGTTCTCAAATACCTCTTCGAGGTTATCGCTGAATGATGCAAATTCCTCAAGTTTCTTGTTAAGCTCCTGCTTCATTTCAACGGCGATCTGGTTTGATCTTCTTGCCACAACAATAACGGTTTCGTAAATATTACCTGTGTTCTTTGTCATCAGATCAACATTACGTGTAACAGTGGTTGCCGGAGCATTTGACTTTCTGTAATCCATATTCAGTTTATCAATTAATCATTTGTTGCTGTTTCAGTGGCGCCTGTCTTCAGGAATCTGTTTGTTGCCTGGAAAATCCTTGCCACCTCCTTCGAGAACCGGCTTTGGGGATACTCCTCCATGAAGGAAAAGTATTCATCGAGCGTATCCTGGTACCTCTCCTTCTGCCTTATCGCCAGGCTGTTCTCGGCATAGAGAAAAAGTGAGTTCAGTTTAAGGAACATCATCTCTTCCCTGTACTTTGTTTCAGAATACTCCTTGAGACTGTTTGTCAGAGCCACAATTGCCGCTTTATACTGCTTCATCTCGTAATACAGTTTGGCACTCAGGTATGATTTTTCAACTAGTCTCTCCTTGAGCTCATTGATAAGTCTTTTACATTCTTCAACTCTGGGACTCGAAGGATACCTGGAAATAAAAACGCTGAATCCTTCGAGAGCATTCATCGTGTTCTCCTGGTCAAGCTCAGGCCGTGGAGCAATATTATAATCGCATAAAGCTGACATATATGTTGCCTCCTCGGCATATTTTCCTGCAGGATACTGATCGATATATGATTTGAAATAACTCCCGGCAGTATAATAGTCCTTCATGCCATAAAAACTGCGTGCATTAATCCAGTTGAGATCTTCTGCTTCCTCTGTAGCCCTGTACCGGGGAAGTATTTGAGTCAGCAGCTCTGTTGCCCTTACATAATGGCCTGATTCATAGTATTCCCTTGCTTTGGTTTTCTTAAGATCGTAATCGGTACTCTTGAGAAGCTTCTCATACTCACCGCATGAACTGAGCAAAACTAAAGATATCAGGACTATATGATGAAATGCGACCCTCATAAAAAATGTGGTGCAAAATTACTATATTTTTTTCAATTCAGGCATAAGAACAAAATTTTTATTTAAATATTTCGCTCCATTATGACGTTGATAAATTAGGTATAAATAGGTATCAGCTTTTACTGATAATCTGTACTTTTGTGGAAATTTTTTACAAACAGACATTATAATGGATATTTTTGAAAAAATCAAATCAACAAAAGGTGCCCTTGGGCAGTATTCCGTTGTCGGAGACGGATATTTCATGTTCCCCAAACTTGAAGGCGAGATTGCTCCCAGAATGAAATTCAGAGGTAAGGAGGTTCTGACCTGGAGCCTCAACAACTACCTTGGCCTTGCAAATAATCCCGATGTGATAAAGGCTGATGCAGAAGCAACGGCACTATACGGACTTGCATACCCCATGGGTGCAAGAATGATGTCGGGTCAGACATCAATGCACGAAAAATTTGAAAGAATGGCCGCTGAATTTGTCGGAAAGGAGGCTGCATATCTGCTCAATTACGGCTACCAGGGAATGGTTTCAATAATAGACGCACTTGTTGACAGACACGATGTCATTGTATATGACTCTGAGTCTCATGCATGCATAATGGATGGTCTGAGGCTTCATTTCGGAAAGAGATTTGTTTTCCCCCATAATGATATTGAGAACTGCGAAAAGCAGCTGCAGCGTGCAACGAAGCTGGTTGAAGAGACTGGCGGAGGTATCCTCGTAATTACCGAAGGTGTATTTGGCATGGCAGGAGACCTGGGGAAGCTCGATAAAATAGCAGCTCTGAAGAAAAAATATAATTTCCGTTTCCTTGTAGATGATGCCCATGGTTTCGGTACAATGGGACACAGCGGGGCCGGAACGGGCGAGCACTTTGGTGTTCAGGATCAGATAGATGTTTACTTTGCCACATTTGCAAAATCGATGGCCGGAATAGGCGCCTTTGTTGCCAGCACCAAAGAGGTGGTAACTTACCTGCGCTTCAACCTTCGGTCGCAGATATATGCAAAATCGCTGCCGATGGCTATGACAATTGGTGCAATAAAACGACTTGAGCTCGTGAAGACCCATCCTGAATACAGGGAAAAGCTGTGGACGATTGTGCGTGCCCTGCAGAAGGGGCTAAAGGAGGCCGGACTTAACCTTGGGAGCACAGAATCACCTGTCACACCGGTCTTTTTCAAATGTCCTCTTGAACAGGTTACACAACTTATTTACGACCTGCGGGAAAACTTCGGGATATTCTGTTCTGTAGTGATTTATCCGGTTGTACCACGTGACGTTGTCATGCTTCGTCTGATCCCCACAGCTTCTCATAGCCTTGAAGATGTCGCTTATACCGTGAATGCTTTCAGGGAGATCAAGAGAAAGGTTGACGGTGATGAATATCCTCATGAAATGGCTGATTTCTCAAAATAGCAGCAAAATACAATATAATCCATAAGCCTCATTTTTATCCTGATTTTATCAGTTTCGAACAAAACAGGTCAATTGCTGGTTATATCATTGATTAACGAAAACAATAGCCTTTCCCGGATGGGATTGCATAGTTTTCGGACCTGAACTGTGATTTTATGAAGGAGAACGAACCGACAAATCTTCTTAAAGGATATAATATGATGCTCTATTTTGCCGGAAGCATGATTATGTACGAACCGACAGAAGAGTGCATAACCGATTTCTGGACAAACGGAGCTTTGCGGAGGCTGCCTGTTTCGAGCAGCAATCCCCGGTTTATGAAAGCAGCCTCGCTGTTAAGGGAATCATGTACTGATAAAGATATATGCAGGCAATTATTACAGGATGATTACCTCAGGCTGTTTGACGACTCGGGGTTTCACCTTGCTTCGGCACATGCCTCCCACTACCTGTCTGACACAAATAACGATGATGTTACCTATAATGAGGTGGGCGAATTCTACAAATCGTACGGGTGGGATTCAAGATCACGTATAAAAAGAGCCAACGATCATCTAGGGACTGAGCTTCTTTTCCTGACGTCTCTGGTGGACAGATACCTGCTTCTTGATGACAATGCCTCGTCCGATATAATGAAAAGTGATATCCAGAGGTTCATTACCCGTCATATGCTTTCGTGGATACCGGAATGGAACGAAAGGATACAGGAACATGCCAGCACCCCCGGTTATAAGGGTATCGGCATTCTGATACTTGCATGCATAGAGGATCTCTATAGCATTTTCTCCTGACCTGATATTTTTACGTAATAGTCTACCAGGTTTATAATCTGATCAGGATTTCCGATATTCAGCCGGTTGGTCCTGATGAACTCCTTCACTTCCTTTTCCCTGTCCGGAAATATATTGGCCAGTTGTTTCTTATTTATTATCGCATACAACTTGTTATCCTTCCGCAACCACAACACTGGCTTGAAATCCACAGCAATCTTTACGTCATTGGCCATCCTGAACCTGTCATTTCCAAGCTGTATGTTGTTAATATAATCGGACGATGAGACATCTGATGTTCCCCCGTAAGCTGCCGGCCTTGAGGGCTGCTTCACCGTGCCTTTATTCTGCAGGAATAAAGTCACAGGTTTACTTACAAGCAGCTCATAGAAAATCCTGCCGGAGGGAATAAATTTCCTTTGATGAATGTAAACCGTATCAACAGATCCATAGTTGATCATGTCAAATATCTGCTCCTTCTGCTTAAATACCATTCTCTCTGTTACTATATTGTAATTGAGATTCAGAATTACTTTTTCACCGTTTTTCATTTTAACAACACCCGTCGAAAACCCGCTAAAAAGAAACTGGTCTGAAGGGTAAAGAGTATCTGACTGTGCCGAAATATCCACAGAACAGGTAAAAAACAATAAACCCGCGATCAAAGCATACCTGTAAACCGAACTCAACAAAGCTTCCATCCTTTTTAATATTTAACGTTTACACAATCCATTTTCCTTTACAAATTTAACTCATACGCCTGATACAGCGAATAAATAATACCCCTGGATTAAAAGTTCGGGTTGAAAAAACTGATTATCGCGCCAATGTAGTACTCCCTCCATCCTTCAGCTACATCATTGAAATCCTCATCGGGGATGTTTGTGTGTTCAACCGTTACAATGGAATTATCGCGATCGGGCTGGATCGTTATAGTAACAACCGATTTCTCCGCCTGAGCGCCGAAATACCACTCCTGAACCACCTTTTTGTCTTTTATGAATTCAAGGTTCCTGCCTGTTATGTCCCCTTCCCAGAGAGAAAACTCGCTTCCCGGTACTTCCGACATCTCTGCCGGGTAACCCGACCACAGTTCTATGGTAACAGGATTGGTCAATGCGGAATAAATATCAGACGGTTCAGCATTTATCTTAAAGGTCTTCTTAAATGTTTTCATTTTGAATCAGTATAGTTACCTTTTATCCGACAGATACCTTTCTGCATCGATAGCGGCCATACATCCGGATCCTGCTGCCGTCACAGCCTGCCTGTAGTGCGGATCCTGAACGTCCCCTGCAGCAAAAACTCCCGGCACATTCGTCCGCGTCGAACCCGGAACTGTCTTTATATAGCCGACACTGTCAGTCTCAATATAATCCCTGAAGATTTCAGAGTTGGGTGTATGCCCGATAGCAAGGAAAAATCCGTCTATTTTAATTCTTACCGTTTCTTCGCCGGGTGTACCTTTCTTCCTGACAAGTACAACTCCTTCCACACCGTTTTCACCATAAAGATCAACTGCCTGGTGTTCCCACAAGATCTCAATATTCGCGGTGTCAAACACTTTCTTCTGCATAGCTTTTGAGGCCCGGAGGACATCCCTTCTTACTATCATGTATACTTTATTGCACAAGCCTGCCAGGTAGGTTGCTTCTTCTGCAGCCGTATCTCCTCCGCCTACAACGGCAACATCCTTCTGTCTGTAAAAAAAACCGTCGCATGTGGCACATGCCGATACCCCCATGCCGGTATATCTTTTTTCAGCTTCCAGTCCAAGATATTTTGCAGTTGCCCCGGTAGCTATGATTACCGCATCAGCCTCGATCAGTTTCTTATCGTCGATGGTAACTTTAAGGTTACCGCCAGTAAAATCTGCATTTGTTGCAATTCCGAAACGAACTTCTGTACCAAATCTCTCCGCCTGTATCTTAAAATCTTCCATCATCTCAGGTCCGGTAATGCCTTTGGGATATCCGGGATAATTTTCGACCTCAGTGGTAGTGGTAAGCTGCCCTCCCATCTGCAATCCGGTATAAACAACCGGTTTAAGATTTGCTCTTGCGGCATAGATGGCAGCCGTATAGCCTGCGGGTCCTGATCCCAATATCAAACATCTTATTTTTTCAGTACTTTCAATATCTGATTTCTCATTATTATTGAGGTCCAGAGGTTTGAATGGTTCCATAAAAAGCTCTTTTTTAACTGATCCGCAAAAGTACAAAATTATTGGCCAGGCTTTATCAGGAGATGATTTTCACCCAGCAGCCTTATGGTTGCATCACCTGCCACCTTCAGGTCATAAATGCTCAGATCGCAGAGACTCCATCCGTGAGCTGCAATAAACTGCTGGAAATCTGCAGATTCCCTGAATCGCACAGAGATCATGGGCTTGTCGCTGGAGGTGTAAATAAGAGTGTAGTACCTGTCGGAATTTCTGAAATAGTCCTCCCATAAAGGAGATCCGTTCATAAGGCCCAGCTTTCCTTT